>CALRTF020000036.1:0-24264 GCA_943370985.1 Paenacidovorax caeni | reverse complement strand
CCGGCAAGGGCCGGCTCGCAGGTGGCGGCCTGCGCTTGAGTTCGTCAAACAGCGACTCCCTGATTCCGGGCTCAGACCCCGGACCGCTGCCGCGCGTCGATTCGGGCAGCAAGCCCGAACCGGAACCGCTACCTGTCAATGGCGGCTCGGGTGGACGCTGGCGCAAGAGGAAAAGCAAACCGGCAAAGGTGAAACACAACAGCCCGATCACGCCAAATACCAGTTCCTTGCGGAAACCCTGGCTCTGCATGTTCTGAAGCTGCTCCCGGCTCTCCGCGAGCGCTGCCTGCGCCCTGCCAAGCTCTTCACGCATCTGACGGAGTTCGCGCTCCTGTTCCTGGCCGCGCACATTGTCCTGCACAGACGGTGTCGCCATGAGCTGAACGGCCGGGCCCTCCGCACCGGCCGACCGCGGAGCCGCCGCCAGCACCACATAACGCCGCATGGTCTGCTGGGCGCAGCCCGCGCGCAGATGAACCGTGACCACCGTTCCCTCGACCGGCGCATCAGCGCGGATGCGGATCAGCGATTCCTGCGAGTTGGCGGACTTTTCCGTCGACACCCGGACCTGTGATTTGTCCAGCTGCCGGTCCACATAAAAAACACTGGCGTCCAGGCACAGGGCATTGGGATCTTCGCCCCGGTCCAGCATCACCTTGATCGAAAGATCGAGGGGCTGCCCCAGCACCGCCGAATGGGTGTTGGGTCCCAGCGAGACCGCCATCGCTCCACAAGCCACGAACAGGCTCAGGCCACCGGCAAGAAGCCTGCGCGGGTTGAGCAAATGTAAAGAAAATTTCACGAGACTGATTCTTGCATGGCCGGACACAAACAATGCGCACCGCCCAGCGCAGACCCATGGGCGTGTCTGGCAAGTTTACCCCCGCATCAGGCACAAGCAAGACCCCCGGGGGCGGCACTATGCACTGGTCCGGCACGCGAAGCCGGCAGCTTGGGGCTGCGTGATAATACTTTTCCATGAATGCACTCTATAAAACTGTCGGCATCGTGGGCACAGGCGCCATGGGCCGGGGCATCGCCCAACTCGCAGCCCAGGCCGGCAGCCTGGTCAAACTGTTTGATACGCAACCCGACGCCGCCGGCAAGGCGCGTGAAGCACTGGCTGTTCAGTGGGACAAGCTGGTCGGCAAGGGGCGCATGGAAGGCGTGCTGGCGGCGGACTGCAAGGCCCGCCTGGTGCCGGTCGACACCCTGCAGGCGCTGGGCGATTGCGACCTGGTGGTGGAGGCGGTGGTCGAACGCCTCGATGTAAAGAAATCACTGTTTCTGTCCCTGGAAAATGTTGTTTCCCCGCAAGCCGTGCTGGCGACCAACACCTCCTCCCTCTCGGTCACGGCCATTGCCGCCGGCTTGCAACACCCCGGACGCTTTGCCGGCTACCATTTTTTCAACCCGGTGCCGCTGATGAAGGTGGTGGAGGTGATTGCCGGCCTGAAGACCGGGGCCGCCACCTGCGAGGCACTGGCCGCCTACGCGCGCCAGATGGGCCATACCCCGGTGCAGGCCCAGGACACCCCCGGCTTCATCGTCAACCACGCGGGCCGCGGTTACGGCACCGAGGCCCTGCGCGTGGTCGGTGAAGGCATCACCGACTTCGCCACCGTGGACCGCATCCTCAGGGACCAGGCCGGGTTCCGGCTCGGGCCCTTCGAGCTGATGGACCTGACGGCGCTTGATGTGTCGCACCCGGTCATGGAGTCGGTCTACCAGCAGTACTACGACGAACCGCGCTACCGCCCCAGCGTGATCACCGCGCAGCGGCTGGCCGGCGGCCTGCTGGGCCGCAAGACCGGTGAAGGGTTTTACCGTTATGTGGACGGCGCTGCGCAGATGGCGCCGGAGCCGCCCGTGCCCGCAGTCTCCGACATGCCGCCGGTCTGGGTGTCGCCGCGGGCCGCGCGCCGATCGGAACTGCTGCAGCTCCTGAAGAACCTGGGCGCCAGCATCGAAACCGGCGCCTCGCCGTCCATGAATGCGCTGGTACTGGTCGCGCCCCTGGGTTTTGACATCACCACGGTGGCGGTGGTCGAGCGCCTCGATCCGGCGCGCACCATCGGCATCGACATGCTGATCGACGACGCAGCGACAAAGCGGCGCGTGCTGGCGACCAACCCGGCCACGCGCAGCGACATGCGTGATGCCGCACACGCCCTGTTCGCGCGCGACGGCAAGGCTGTCAGCGTGATCCGTGACAGCGGCGGTTTCGTCACGCAGCGCGTGGTTGCCACCATCGTCAACATCGCCAGCGACATCTGCCAGCAGGGCATCTGCACGCCGAAGGACCTGGAAACCGCGGTCACGCTGGGGCTGGGTTACCCGCTGGGGCCGCTGGCCATGGGTGACCGCTACGGCCCGACCAACATCCTGGAAGTGCTGTTCAACATGCAGACGGTGTATGGCGATCCGCGTTACCGCCCTTCCCCGTGGCTGCGCCGCCGCGGCGCCATCGGCCTGAGCCTCATGCACGAGGAATCATGACTCCCCCCCGTCGGACGCTCACTGCGTGTAGCGCCTTCCCCCCTCGAGGGGGCGGCGCCTGTGGACCGGCGAAGCCGGATCCACGGCCCCTGCTGGCAGGAACACTTGGGCGAGGACGCGGTCTTTGCTTCCCCCTTATTTCTGTGGACTGGAACAACTGATGGCAGGCGCACTCAAAAGCACCAGCGACGGCGCCACCCTGGTGCTGACCCTGAGCAACCCCGACTTCAGGAACGCCCTGAGCCCGGAGATTTATGCGGCCGGTGTCGAGGCACTCAATGCTGCCGAGAACAACCCGGAGATCCGCAGCGTGGTCATCACCGGTGAGGGCAGCATCTTTTGCGCGGGCGGCAACCTGCAGCGCCTGCTGGCCAACCGCGAACAGCCGCCCGAGGTGCAGGCGCAAAGCATCAACGGCCTGCACAGCTGGATCGATTCGATACGCACCTTTCCCAAGCCGGTGATCGCGGCGGTCGAAGGCGCGGCGGCCGGCGCCGGATTTTCATTGGCGCTCGCCTGCGACCTGGTGGTTGCCGCCGAGAATGCCGTGTTCGTGATGGCCTACAGCAGCGTGGCCCTGTCGCCCGACGGCGGCGGCAGCTGGACACTGGGCCAGGCCCTGCCGCGCGCGCTGGTCAGCGAGTTGTTGATGTGTGGTGAGCGTGTCGGTGCGGCGCGGCTGCAGCAACTCGGGCTGGTCAACCGCTGCGTCACGGCGGGCGACGCGCTCAGCGAGGCACTGAAGCTGGCCGACACCCTCAACACCCGTGCGCCGAATGCACTGGCCAGCATCAAGGAACTCATCAACGAGGCCCCGGCCAACACCCTGGGCCAGCAGATGGACGCCGAGCGCGCGCACTTCGTACGCAACCTGCACCATCCCAACGGCGGCGAAGGCATCTCGGCCTTCCTCGAAAAGCGCACGCCCCGCTACGACTAGGGCGCCGGCCCAGCCCGCGAGGACACCGAGGCGACAGCTGGGCGCCGGCAGCGCCGTCGCTGGCGCGACAATAGGCCGATTCCGAGTCACCCGAAAGACAGGCCATGGACGATCCCATTCTTACGATAGACGAAAGAGAGGCCATCAACGGTGGCCGGTGGTTTTCTTCCCTTTCCCCTTCACTCAGGCACGACATACTCCGATGCGCTTACGTCCAACGCTTCAAGGACGGCGAACTGATCGCCGCGCGCGGCGACCCGCCGGAGCAGTGGATCGCCTGCGCCAAAGGGGCGGTGCGCGTGAGCTCGACCTCGATCTCGGGCAAGCAGATCACGCTGACCTATGTGGAGCCCGGCATCTGGTTCGGCGATGTGGCGATTTTCGACGGCGACCGGCGCACCCACGATGCCTATGCCCATGGCGAAACCACCATCCTGTGTGTGGCCAAGGCCGACTTCAGGAAGATCCTGGCCGCGCACGTGGAGTTGTACGAAGCCATGCTGCGGCTGCACGCGCGCCGCATCCGCCAGTTGTACGGCCTGGTGGAAGACCTCAACACCCTGCCCCTGCGCGCCCGGCTGGCCAAGCAGTTGCTGCACCTGGTGCGCAGTTACGGCGTGAGCAGCCTCAGCGATGGCCGCGAAGTGCGTATCGGCCTGCAACTGGCGCAGGAAGAGCTGGCGCAGTTGCTGGGCGCCTCGCGCCAGCGCGTGAATCAGGAACTCAAGGCCATGGAGCGCGAGGACGCGATACGCATCGAGCCGGGCGGCTTGGTGGTGCGCAACCGCGAAGCCCTGCTGCGTATCTCTGAAGCCGACCTGGAAAAATGAAGCCATGAGCAACTTTGACCACTTTCTGGGCACGCGCGAGGTCTCGGGCCAGCACGCCTTCGATATCAGCGCCCTCAGCAGCTACCTCGAGAAAAACCTGCCGAGTTTTCAGGGCCCGCTGACTGTCGAGATGTTCAAGGGCGGCCAGTCGAACCCGACCTACAAGCTGATCACGCCGGCGCGCGCCTACGTGATGCGCGCCAAACCCGGCCCGGTCGCCAAGCTGCTGCCCTCGGCCCATGCGGTCGAGCGCGAGTTCAAGGTGATGAGCGGCCTGCAGGGCACCGACGTGCCGGTCGCGAAAATGTACTGCCTGTGTGAAGACGAGGGCGTGATCGGCCGCGCCTTTTACGTGATGGAGTTTGTCGAGGGCCGTGTGCTCTGGGACCAGGCCCTGCCCGGCATGACAACCGCCCAGCGCGGCGAGATCTACACCGAGATGAACCGCGTGATCGCCGCCTTGCACAAGGTGAAGTTTGCCGAGCGCGGTCTGGCCGACTACGGCAAGCCCGGCAACTACTTCGAGCGCCAGATCGGCCGCTGGAGCAAGCAGTACACCGCGTCCATCACCGAGCCGATTCCCGAGATGGACCAGCTGATGGCCTGGCTGCCGGCCAACATCCCGGCCAGCGCGCGTGACGAGGCCATGGTCTCCATCGTGCACGGCGACTTCCGCCTCGATAACCTGATGTTTCACCCGACCGAGCCGCGCGTGCTGGCGGTGCTCGACTGGGAGTTGTCGACCCTGGGCCACCCGCTGGCCGATTTCAGCTACCACTGCATGGCCTGGCACATCCCGCCGGGCGCTTTCCGCGGCATCGGCGGCCTGGACGTGGCCAGCTTGGGCATTCCGACCGAGGCCGACTACATCCGCCTGTACTGCGAGCGCACCGGTTTTGCCAGTCCGGACCTGATCAGGGCCGACTGGAATTTCTACCTCGCCTACAACCTGTTCCGCCTTGCTGCCATCCTGCAGGGCATTGCCAAACGCGTCGAAGCCGGCACCGCCGCCAGCGCCCAGGCCGTGGCCTCGGCCAAGGGCGCGCCGGCACTGGCCCGCATGGCCTGGGACTTTGCACGCAAAAGCCAATCACAGGGCGCATAACACCTGCCCTTCACCACGACCTTACCCAGGAGATAAAAGATGGATTTCAACTTCACCCCCAAGGTCCAGGACATGCAGGCACGCCTGCTGGCTTTCATGGACCAGCATGTGTACCCGAACGAAGCGCGTTTCTTCCGCGAGATTGCAGAGAACCGGGCCAAAGGCAATGCCTGGATTCCGACGGCCCTGATCGAGGAGCTCAAGCCCAAGGCCCGCGCCGCCGGCCTGTGGAACCTGTTTCTGCCGCACTCGCCGCGCGCGCCCGAAGGCCTGTCCAACCTGGAATACGCGCCCTTGTGCGAGATCATGGGCCGCGTGCCGTTTGCGCCGGAAATTTTCAACTGCTCGGCGCCCGACACCGGCAACATGGAAACCATTGCGCGTTACGGCTCGGAAGAAAACAAGGACCGCTGGCTGGAGCCGCTGCTCAAGGGCGAGATCCGCTCGGCCTTCCTGATGACCGAGCCCGAAGTGGCCTCATCGGACGCCACCAATATCCAGTGCCGCATCGAACGCGACGGCGACCACTACGTGCTCAACGGCCTCAAATGGTGGTCGTCCGGTGCCGGTGACCCGCGCTGCGCGATCTACATCGTCATGGGCAAGACCAACCCCGATGCCGGCCGCCACGAGCAGCAGTCCATGGTCCTGGTGCCGGCCAACACGCCGGGCATCGAGGTGATCCGCCCGCTCAGCGTCTTTGGCTACGACGACGCACCGCATGGCCACATGGAAGTGCGCCTGACCAATGTGCGGGTGCCGGTCGGCAACATGCTGCTCGGCGAAGGCCGCGGTTTTGAAATTGCCCAGGGCCGCCTCGGCCCCGGACGCATCCACCACTGCATGCGCAGCATCGGCATTGCCGAGCGCGCGCTGGAGCTGATGTGCAAGCGCCTGAACAGCCGCGTGGCTTTCGGCAAGCCGGTCGCGCGGCAGTCGGTCTGGCACGAGCGCATCGCGGACGCGCGCTGCATGATCGACCAGGCCCGCCTGCTGACGCTCAAGGCCGCCTACATGATGGACACGGTTGGCAACAAGGTGGCCAAGGCCGAGATCGCGATGATCAAGGTGGTGGCGCCCAACATGGCCTGCCAGATCATCGACTGGGCGATCCAGGCCCACGGCGGTGGCGGCGTGTCGGACGACTTCCCGCTGGCTTATGCCTACGCGCACCAGCGCACCCTGCGCCTGGCCGACGGTCCGGACGAGGTGCATCGCGCCTCGCTGGCCAAGCTGGAACTGGCCAAACACCTGGGCCTGCCCGGCGAGGTTGACATGCCCATCACGCGCGGCAGCTGAGCCGGCGGCGGTTAAATCGCTATCAAAATGTGAGCTGCGAGCCCTCGCCGGACGGGGGCTGGCGCCGTTTTTTGCCTGTAAAGGCGGAGAAAATCGGCTAGAGCACGATGTCGGCGCCCAGGCCGGCCAGTGCCGCGTCGCAGGCGCTGGTGTAGGTCACCGCGGCATGCTGCAGGGTGGCAATGTCGCCGGGCACATACTGCATGCGCAAATAGGCCTTGCCACGCAGCAGCATCAGGATGAAGGGGTTGTGCGCATCGGGCCCAGGCACGGGCCAGGACAGCAGCAATTCGGCCAGGTTGTTGTCTATCCAGGCCAGCGCGTGTTCACGCCGGTCGGCCAGCACCGTGTAGCGCTCCCAGAACTCCGGCACCAGGCTGCTCCAGCCGAACTCCTCGTACATGGCCAGCCAGCGCATCTCTTCGGGCAGGCTGGGGTCGGCCGTGGTCTGCAGCGAGTCGGTGTAAATCGCATAAGCGCGTTTTTCGAGCGATTCCCTGAGCGGACGGTTCATGATCAACACCGCCGCATCGCCGCTGACCCCCAGTTCGGCCCGCGCCCGCAACTCCTCGCCGGTGATGTAGTCGCGTGTGGACGGCCCGCACTCCAGCTTCCAGGGTTTGCCGCGCACCTGACCGGTCAGCAGGAAGCCCTGCCCCTTGTCCTGGTGGAAATAGCTGAAGCCCTGCGTGCCCGCCCACTCGGATACGGAGGACAGGCCCGAACTGATCTCGGACGGCCGGGCAGCCCGTGAGTCAGGCTCACCCCGTACGAAAACCTTTTTCAGGCGGTCAAACATGATTGCGGCTTTTCTTGAAGTCCAGGAAACATCATATGTTGAAAACTTGCGACTGCCACCACGCTTTGTCGACGGGCCAGCACCCAAGCCGCCCTGGGTTCATCCCGCAGATTGGGAGCTGTCCCGCCCCTTCAACAAATAAATCTGCGCGCCACGCCGGGCGGCCAGCGCTTCGGGCTATAATCTTGGACTTGTCGGAGTGTGGCGCAGTCTGGTAGCGCACCTGGTTTGGGACCAGGGGGTCCAAGGTTCGAATCCTTGTACTCCGACCATAAAAACATCCAAAAAAGCTCACTTCTGTGGGCTTTTTTCACATCTGCGTTTACATTCGCCGTATCCGCTTTTCTGCCCGTAGCTCAGTTGGATAGAGCATCAGCCTTCTAAGCTGAGGGTCGGGGGTTCGATCCCCTCCGGGCAGACCATTAAACTGCGTAGATGGAGAACTCAGCTGCTCTAACCCGCGCATTAGACACATCCGTTGGCCTAACAGAGTGGCTAATTCAGCACCAGCCCTCCAATTTCACGTTTACACCTCGAAATCGAATAGCAGGCGTATTTTTCGCATTGACTATGGAGCACCGAGAAGCTGCAATGCTTCTAGCTCAAAAGGGCGCGCGAAGCTCATGTTTCGCCCTTGTGCGCCCGGTGTTCGAAGCCTATATGCGCGGCGAATGGGCTATAGCGTGTGCCACCGACGATGAGTTAAACCGCTTCATGGATGGGAAATATGACCCCAAGCTTGACACGATCGTCAAGAAGCTTGGGCAGTTGCCACATTTTGCAGATGGCATCTTCGACACCATCAGGTCATCAGGTTGGGAGTCACTCTGCGACTACGCGCATGGAGGCATCCGCCAAGTTTCTCGCTGGATCACTGCCGAGGGCATCGAGCCTCAGCACTCGGACCAAGAAGTGATGGAGGTACTACATTTCAACAATCTCTATGGATTGCTAGCGTGCGTGGGCATCGCTGGTATTGCGGGTTCAGATGGAGAAATTTATCTACAGAAGGCCGATGAACTGAAAATGTCCTACGAGCGTGATCAGTCCGACACTGAAAGGCAACTCTCATGACCATCCACATCGTCAGGCTGGGCAGCCCGCGCGGGGCCGATGAAGGTTTGCGCATAGGCACGGTCCGTCGGCCGCCGCGCGGCGTCCCCAAAACCGAATTTGCGTCGCAGGACTGGTACGACGTCTGGTACCCGAACCTGGCGCCGAGTGTCGAGACCATGAAGCTGGGCCAGTCGGTGGCATCCGACAGGGACTGGGCCACCTTCAGCAAAAAGTACCGCGCCGAAATGAATGCGCCCGACGCCAGCCGCAACCTGGACCTGCTGGCCGCGCTGTCGCACCAGACGAATTTCGCGATGGGCTGTTATTGCGAGAACGAGGCGCGCTGCCACCGTTCGCTGCTGCGGGACCTGCTCAGGGAGCGCGGCGCGCTGATCGCGGCGTAGCCACGCGGACCCGGCGTATTCACAAGGTTTCACGCACGCTTCATCGACCCGGCAAAGCCGGCCCCGGAAACTTGATCCTTTGGCAACCACGGGTGTGGACGCCCCTCAAGAAGGATCAACATGCAAAGACTCCACGGAACGTCGAAACGTCCCTTTGACCCCATTTATGCAGCGCTTGGACTGACAACCCTGCTTTGGTCCAGCAATTTCGTGATAGGCCGCGCCGTACGCGATGAGGTATCGCCCACGGCGATGAACTTCCTGCGCTGGGCCATTGCCCTGCTTGTGCTGCTGCCGTTCACGCTCGCCGATTTCCGAAAGCACCGCGCCGCGCTGGCCTCCCACTGGAAGCTGATCGCCCTGCTCGGTTTCACCGGGATCGCGGCCTTCCAGACCCTGGTTTACGTCGCGCTGACCATGACCACCGCGCTCAATACCACGCTGCTGCTGTCGCTCGCGCCGCTGGCCATCGCCGCCCTTTCCTGGGCCGTGCTCGGCGAGCGCCTGACGCGTCTCCAAGGCCTGGGCCTGGCGGTTTCTCTGGCCGGCGCTGGCGTGCTGGTGCTGCATGGCCAGCTGGCAACGCTGCTCGAGATGCGCTTCAACGCCGGTGACCTGTGCATGCTTGCGGCCATCGCCCTGTGGGCGGTCTACTCCGTGTTGTTACGCGGCCGGCCGGCGCATGTTCCGCCGCTGGCCCTGCACACGGCTTCGGTGGTGGCCGGTACACTGTGCATGCTGCCGCTGTTTGGCTGGCAGCTTGCCCACGGAGCCAGCTGGCCAAGCGGCACAGCCGCCTGGAGCGCGATCGGCTTTGTTGCGGTATTTTCGTCCGCCCTCGCGCACGCGGTCTGGGTCCACGGGGTGGCAAAAATCGGGCCCAACCGTGCAGGATCCTTCATCCATCTGATGCCGCTGTTTGGCGCGGCGCTGGCCATGACTTTTTTGGGTGAACAGCTGGAGGTTTACCACGCGACCGGCGCCATGCTGGTTTTGTCGGGGGTGGCCCTCACGAGCTGGAAATAGCGGCCAGGCACGGGGTATCGGAAAGCGCCAGGGCAATGGCCTGCTCCCGCGTCATGGGGCCTCCCGCCGCAAGCTCTTGCTGGAACACCGACAGGCCGAGCGCCGCCGCCGCACTCGCCAGCGCCTCCTCGTAGGCCTGCGCCACGCGCCGGGACAGTTCAGGCGGCGCGGCGACGGGCGATGCATCATCCCTGCGCAGCGCACCCGCCAGACGCGCCGCCATCCTCGACTCGCCGCAGGCTGAGCAGGCAATCAGCACGTGCGCCAGGCCTTTGGTGACCCATTGCGATGTCGGATGGTGGCGGTGCAGGGACAGGCTTTCCCTGAACAGCTGCAGGCCGCGTTGCGCGTCTCCCCGCTGCAGGGCGATCTGGCCCTGCTGGGCCAGACCCGCGCCGACATCGAACTTGGAATCCACCGCACGATGCAGCGCCAGGCTTTCCGCCACGAGCCGCTCTGCCTCCTCAAGGTCGCCACGGCGAATCGCCATCGTCGCCATCAGCGCGCGGCAATGGCCAATGTAGATGGCATCGTTGCCCGCCCTGGCGATCTGGCTCTCGCACTCACGCAGCTTGGCCTGGGCGGACACGTCACGGCCCATCGCCGCCTCATAGTTCGCATAACAGACGAGCGCGTTGCCGAGAAAGTAGGCGCGGACCCAGGGGTCCGGTATGCGCCGGCCGGCGCGCACGCCTTCCTCGAACAGTTGCGCCGTTGCCGGGTCGCGCTTGCGCAGGTCGATATGGGCGATCCACATCAGCGCCCAGCCCACCCCTTCGTCGAACCCCAGCCGGCGCGACACCTCCACGCAGCGTTCGCAAAGGTCGCGGCCGGTCAACGGGTGGACATTGGTGGCCAGCATGCCCGCCATGTAGAACGAGCGGGCGTAGTGCTCGCTGGGCGCCAGGCCCAGCGCATCGACGCGTTCAACCAGCTGCTTTTGCCAGGCCACAATTTCGCTCCAGTGCATGCTCTTGTACCAATAGCGGTGCAGCGCATTGATGAGGCGCAAACCAAGCTCGGTGTTGCCGGGCTGCAGCGACCAGCTCAAGCCGACCCGGATGTTGTCCAGCTCCGCTTCAACCCTGGCGTGCCAGACCAGCTGGTCCTGGCCGGTCAGCCGGATGCGAACGCCTTCGCCAAAACTGACCAGTTGAGCCAGATGGCGCGTGCGCAGGGACTCTTCCTCGCCGCAGAGAACCAGTTTTTCCAGGCCGTACTGGCGGATCGTCTCGAGCATCCGGTAACGCGGCTCTTCTGCGCCTGCGTCCTGCTGGATGAGCGACTTTTCGACAAGTCTGGCCATCAGCTCCATCACATCCGCCAGCGCAAGGCCCTCGCCGCTGCACACGGCTTCGGCGGCCTCCAGCGTCCAGTTGCCGGCAAACACCGACAACCTGCGCAACAGCACCTTCTCCGGCTCGGCCAGCAGCTCATGGCTCCAGTCGATGAGCGACCTCAGGGTCTGGTGCCGTTGCAGCGCGGTCCGGCTGCCGCGCGTGAGCAGCGCAAACCGGTCATGCAGGCGCTCTGCCACCTGCTCCACCCGCATCGCCTTAACCCGCGCCGCCGCAAGCTCGAGGGCCAGCGGTATGCCATCGAGCTGATGGCAGATGAAGGCTACCGCCGCTGCGTTGCCCGCCGTCAACCGGAAGGTCGACTCGGCGGCAGTGGCCCGCTCGACGAACAACTGAGTCGCCGCATAAGCCATCAACTGCTGAGGCGACAGCTTCTCTTCCGGCGGTGCCGTGCGCAATGACAGTACCCGCCAGATCCGTTCGCCTCCAATGCCCAGCGGCTCCCGGCTGGTTGCCAGCACGCGCACACCGGCGCTGCCCTGCAACATGCGCTCGACCCAGGATGCGCAGGCTTGCACCAGGTGTTCGCAGTTGTCCAGCACGATCAGAAGTTGCGCGCTGCGCAGGAAATCGAGCAGGGTGTCCAGCAGCGGCCGGTCCGGCTCTTCGTGGACGTCCAGAGCGCTGGCCACCACGCGCGTCAGCAGCGCCGGATCGGCGACAGGCGCCAGCTCGACCAGCCTCACCCCATCCCTGAAGACGCCTTTGACGTGGTCCGCGACGGCCAGCGCAAGCCGCGTCTTGCCAACCCCGCCAGCGCCCACCAGCGTGAGCAGGGGTGCATCGCAGCCCAGCTCGAGCACCGATTCAAGCTCGCTATCGCGCCCGATCAGCGTGGGAAGGTTGACGGGCAAATTGCTGGTGGCTGGCGCCTGCCCGCCTGCAGAGCCCTGCCCTGGGCCCGGGTTCAACGCCAGTCCGAAGCGATAACCACGTCCCGGCACGGTCAGGATGGCATTGGCCCCCAGCAGCTTGCGCAGTGCGGCCACCTGCTGGCGCAGGTTGTTCTCCTCGACCACCAGACCGGGCCAGACCAGCTCGAACAATTCACCGCTGCCCACCAGCCGGTCGCGCCGCTCAATCAAGGCCACCAGCAGGTCGAAGGCGCGCGCTCCGACCGCCACCGGTTCACCGTCGGCGAGCAGGCTGCGCTGCGCGGGCCGCAGCTCGAATCGGCCGAACCAGCAGCCTGCGGCAGACGGGCTCATGGGTCGAGCGCAAGCGAAATCGCCTGCTCCCTCGTCAGTGTCCTGGCGGCATCGGCCTGCTCGTCGAAGGCCGGTACGCCGATGGCGCAGCGGACAGACGTGATCGCCTGCTCGTACGCCTGTGCCACCCGCCCCGACAACTCCGGCGGTGCTGCGCCGGGTGCGCGGTCCGGGCCGCACAGCGCACCGGCAAGGCGCGCAGCCAATTGCCAGCGGCCGCATGCGGCGTAAGCGATCAGCAAATGGGCCAGCCCTTTTGTGACCCATTGCGACGTGGGATAGTTGCGGTGCAGCGGGAGGCTTTCGCGGAACAGTCCCAATGCGCGCTCGGCTTGGCCCTCGCTGAGTGCGATCAGGCCCAGCTGCGACAGGCTACCAGCCACGTCAGCCTTCGAATCGACAGCACGTCGCAGCGCCAGGCTTTCCGCCACCAGGGCGCTTGCGCGCGTCAGGTCGCCGCTGCGGCTTGCCATCGTCGCCTGCAGCGACCGGCAATAACCCACGTAGACAGGGTCGTCGCCGAACCGGGCAATCTGCATTTCGCACTGCGCGAGCAGGTCCTGCGCGGACTCGTCGCGCCCCATCAGGGCCTCATAATTTGCGAAACAGATGCTGCAGTTCGCCAGCACAAAAGCCTGCCGCCAAGGATCGGCGATGCGGCGGCCGGCGTCCAGCGCATCGGCGAACAGATGCCGGGTACAAGGATCACGCTTGCGCGTGTCGAGGTGGCCGAGCCACAGCAGACCCCAGGCGATCCCTTCGTCGAAGCCGAGCCCACGCGACAGGAGCAGGCACCTTTCAACCAGACGCCGCCCCGCCGGCGGATCGAAGTAAGCCGCGAGCATTCCCGCAACATAAAACGAGCGCGCCAGGTCGGCGGTCGGCGCAAGCCCCAGGTGGTCGAAGCGCTGGGCCAGCCTGGCCTGCCAGCCTGTCACCTCGCCCCAGTGCATGTTCTTGTACCAGTAGCGGTGCAGCGCATTGACCAGCCGCAATCCCGTGCCAGGGTCGTCGGACTGGAGCGCCCATTCGAGCGCGATACGGATGTTGTCCAGCTCGGCCTTCACGCGGGCTTCCCACAGCAACTGCTGTGTCTCAAGCAGCCGGGGTTGCACGGCCTCGGCGAAGCCTACAAGCTGACTCAGGTGCGCCGCACGCGTTGCCTCTCGTTCCTGGCAGGCGCCAAGCTTTTCGAGCCCGTACTGGCGGATCGTCTCGAGCATGCGGTAGCGCGGCTCCGCGGCCTGACCATCGAACAGGACAAGGGACTTCTCGACCAGCTTCGCCAGCAACTCCAGCACATCCGCCTTCGCAAGGCGCCCATCGCAGCACACCAGCTCGGCGGCCTCCAGCGTCCAGCTCCCCGCAAACACCGACAACCGGCGCAACAATACCCGTTCCGGCTCGGACAGCAGATCATGGCTCCAGTCAATCAGCGAGCGCAGCGTCTGATGCCGCGCCAGAGCCGTGCGGCTGCCGCGCGTGAGCAGGGCGAAGCGGTCATGCAGGCGCTCTGCCACCTGCTCTACCCGCATCGCCTTGACCCGGGCCGCCGCCAGTTCCAGCGCCAGCGGAATGCCGTCCAGCTGGTGACAGATGGAAACAACTGCGGGCGCGTTGGCCGCGGTGAGCCGGAACGCCGGCTCCGCGGCGGACGCGCGCTCGACGAACAGCCGCGCCGCGGCATAAGTCATCAACTGTTCCGCCGAGGGACGCTCGTCAGGCGCGGGGCTGCGCAGCGACAGCACGCGCCACACCCTCTCGCCCCCGATACTCAGCGGCTCCCGGCTCGTCGCCAGAACGCGCACGCCCGCGCTGCCCTGCAACACCCGCTCGACCCAGCGGGCCGACGCTTCCACCAGGTGTTCGCAGTTGTCCAGCACGATCAGCAGCTCGGCGTTGCGCAGGAAGTCCAGCAGCGTATCCAGCAACGGCCTGTCCTGCTCCTCGTGCACGTCCAGTGCGCTCGCCACCACGCGTGTGAGCAGCTCGGGATCGGCGAGCGGCGCAAGTTCGACGAACCAGGCGCCATCCTTGAAGGCGCTTTTCACATGGTCGGCAACCGCCAGGGCAAGCCGGGTCTTGCCCACCCCGCCCGCGCCGACGAGGGTCAACACCGGCGCGTCGCAACCCAACTCCAGCACGCAAGCCAGTTCGGCTTCACGCCCGATGAGCGTGGGCAGGTTCACCGGCAGATTGTTCGGCACCACCGGAACATGCGGCGCCGGCGCGGCCGCCGCACCAGGGGCCCGCCCGTCGTCAAGGACCAGGCCGAAGCGGTAGCCGCGCCCCGGCACCGTAATCACCGCGTCCACCCCGAACAGCCTGCGCAGGGCGGCGACCTGCTGGCGCAGATTGTTCTCCTCGACCACCAGGCCCGGCCAGGCCAGCTCGAACAGCTCTTCACCGCCGACCACGCGGTCGCGCCGCTCGATCAGTGCGACCAGCACATCAAAGGCTCGCGCGCCCACCGGCAGCGGGCTGCCGTCAGCCAGAACGCTTCGCTGGGCGGAACGCACTTCGAAACGGCCGAACTTGTAGGACTGCAAGGTGTGGATCATCAGGTATTCACAACGTTTCACGCCGGCTTCATCGCCTTTGCGAGGCGAATTTTCGACACTTTCAGCCATGGCCGGAAGCTTTGCCGCCGGCCGCGATGGGAGCGAAATTTTACGCGCCCGCATTCAAAAAAAGGAGTGATTTATGTCCACCATCCAGCTCAACGGCCACCCCGTCGGCCTGATGCGGCAAGGGGCCGGCCAACCGGTCGTCCTGCTGCATGGCAGCGCTTCGACAAGCGCGCAATGGCGCGCCCTGGCCGACTCGCTGAGCACACACTTCCTCGTGCTCGCACCCGACCTTTACGGGTGGGGCGGCACGGCGCCCTGGCCCGGCCACCGGGATTTCGCGCTGGAAGACGAAACGGCCTTGCTGCATGCGCTGCTCGACGGCCTGGACCAGCCGGCGCATGTGGTGGGTCATTCCTACGGTGCAGCGGTAGCGCTGCATCTTGCGCGCAGCCGCGTCGGTGGCTTGCGAAGTCTCACGCTGATCGAGCCAGTCGCCTTTCACCTGCTGCAGGACGGCGACGAGACCGATCTGCAGGCGCTGGACGAGTTTCTCGATGTCGGCGACACCATGATGCGGGCGATGTGCCGCGGTGATTTCATGGGCAGCAACCGCTGCTTCATCGATTACTGGAACGGGCCCGGCGCCTGGGCCCACATTCCCGAGCTCAAACGCGCTGCCATGGCGGCGGGATTGTTCAGCGTGATTCCGGAGTTCCATGCGATTACCACGAACCCGGCCAGGATGAATGATTTCAGCTGCATCACGGCGCCCACGCTGCTGGTGCAAGGCAGTCTCACCACCTTGCCGGCGCAGCGCGTTTGCAAGCGGCTGGCCCAGGGCTGGCCGCAGGCCAGTCTCGAGCTTGTGCCCGGGGCCGGCCATATGTCGCCGATCACGCACCGCGACCAGGTCAACGCCCTGATCGCCATGCACATAGCGGCCAACGCGGTTTTGTGCCCCGAGGCCGCGCCCTCATCCGTCTAGTTCACTGTTCACTTCACCCAAGCACCCAAGGAGATCGTCATGCAAGCAACATTGCCAGAAACCAGCACCCAGACCGGGCAACCCGCCACACAGCGTTATGCGAAGTGCATCGCAACGTCCAAGCGGATCCGCTGGGACATCGACCGCGACGTGATACGTGGCCGCAAATTTGACTTCACCCGGAAATTCCTGCCAGATGGCCTGTCGAAAGTCCACGAACTGCCATTTCTCGCGCCCGCTGAAGCCCGCTTCATGTCCCAGGTCCAGGGCCGGACCTATGCCAACATGTTCGCGCTGGTGGAGCGTTTCATCGGGGCCAAGGCCCTGGAAATCAGCAAGTACCACTGGCTCGGCGACCAGGTCGCCCTGGAAGCGCTGGTGCGCCTTTGCGACGAGGAACTCAAGCACCAGGAGCTGTTTCGCCGCCTCGAAAAAATGGTCGCCGAGGGAATGCCGGCGGGCTACACGTTTGTGCCAAACTCCAATGAAGTGGCCAGCGTGGTGCTCAGCAAGTCGACGTGGGCCGTGTTGTGCCTGACCCTGGACATCGAACTGTTTTCCCAGGCGCACTACCGCAGCAGCATCGAGCCCGATGACAAGCTGTCAGACTTGTGGAAGGATGTCTTCCTCTTCCATTGGCAGGAAGAATCGCAGCACGCCATCGTCGACGAACTCGAGTGGCTGCAGGAAGATGCACGCATCACCGCCACGCAAAGGGAGCGTGGCGTGGACGACCTGATCGAGCTGGTGGGCGCGGTCGACGGCATCTGCCAGGCCCAGGCAGCGGCGGACGCGGACTACTTCCTGCGCTGCGGGGTGCGCCCCTGCTCACTTGCCGAGGAGACGGCGATCCGCGACGTGTTTCTCAAAGCCTACCGCTGGCAGTACATCGTCACAGGCGTGCAGGAGCCCCGCTTCGCAGAGGCACTGACGCGGCTGGTGACACCGGGGCAACTGGAACGTATCGGTGCAGCCCTGGCGCCCATCCTTGCGCATGCGGGGGAATGAGATGAGCGATATTCTGGAAGGCCCGCCCGCCTCCGATCTGCCGGCGGTCAGGCGGCGCCATCAGGCCATCTGGGCCAGCGGAAATTTTTCAGTCATCGGTACCACCTTGCAGATGGTTGGCGAGTCGCTTGCCGAGGCCGTCGATCTGCTTGCAGGTGAGCGTGTGCTCGATGTCGCGGCCGGCAATGGCAACGCGACGCTCGCAGCCGCCCGCCGCTTCGCCCAGGTGACCTCGACGGACTACGTGCAGTCCCTGCTGGACAACGGCCGCGAGCGCGCATGGGCCGAAGGCCAGGACGTGGAGTTCCAGCTGGCGGATGCCGAGAACCTGCCGTTCCCGGACGCCAGCTTCGATGTGGTGCTGTCGACCTTTGGTGTGATGTTCACGATCGACCACGCTCGCGCCGCCCGGGAGATGCTGCGCGTGGTGCGCCAGGGCGGACGGATCGGCATGGCGAACTGGACGCCGGAAGGTTTTATCGGCCGACTGTTCAGAATCATGGCCACCCATGTGCCGCCAGCGGCCGGCCTGCAACCGCCGCCGCTGTGGGGCACGCAGGTGTACCTCGACAAGCTCTTCGGGGCGCAGGCCGCAGAAATTCACTGCGCGCGGCGCAGCTTCAAATTCCGGTACCGATCGGCGGCGCACTGGCTGCAGGTCTTCCGCGACTTCTATGGTCCCACGCACAAGGCGTTTGCGGCGCTGACCGGGCCGCAGCAGCATGCGCTCGAGGCAGACATTACCCGCCTCCTTGAAGACATGAATGTCGCGGGCAAGGGATCGCTGGTGGTACCCAGCGACTACCTGGAGATCGTGATTACCCGGAAAGGCGACGTCAGAGTTTGACGTATTCGTACTCGACCGCGTTGGCATTGATGCCGCGGTCGGGCGGCGCGATCCAGCCGGCCATCTTGCCGGGCTCGGTCACGCGCTGCATCAGGCTGTGGATGAAGGTCTTGTCTTCGTCGGTCGGCAGCCAGGCGTCTTTTTTGGCGTTGAACTCGGCTTCGCTGAGCGGATGGCCCTGGGGGTCGGTGTGGGCGCCGGCCCAGGCGCCGACGCTGCGGCGGAAGCGCGTGTTGGGCAGGCTCAGCTCGAAGTCGACGCCGGCGCGTTTGATCGCCATGTTCCAGCGCGTCACGCCAACGTTGCAGTCCTTCACGTATTCGAGGCGTGTGATTTCGTTCATGCCGTTGCGTGTCGAAATCGTCTCGTTCTTCATGCCGCCCTTGCCGTCCGGCACCTGGATGGTCATTTCGCTGTCGCGTTCGACGTGGTCGGCAAACTTGGCTTCATCGGGCCGGCCCTTGATGCCGTTGCTGAAGTAGTTGGCGGCATTCGACGAGGCTTCGGAGCCGAACAGGTCCAGCGAGGAGGTGAACCAGAAGTTCATGAATTTCTGGATCGTGGGCAAATCGATCACGCCGGCCTTGCGCAGGGTGTCCACGTTGTCGGTGTCCAGCTCTTTCATCACTTCGAGCGTGCGCTTGATCACGCGGCCTATGCCGGTCTCGCCGACAAACATGTGGTGGGCTTCTTCCGTCAGCATGAAACGGGTGGTGCGCGCCAGCGGGTCGAAGGCGCTTTCGGCAAAACTCTTGAGCTGGAACTTGCCGTCGCGGTCGGTGAAATAGGTGAACATGAAGAAACTGAGCCAGTTGTCCATGGGCTCGTTGAAGGTGCCCAGGATGCGCGGCTTGTCGGCGTCGCCGCTGTGGCGCGTCAGGAGTTCTTCGGCCTCCTCGCGGCCGTCGCGGCCGAAGTGGGCGTGCAGCAGGTAGACCATGGCCCAGAGGTGCCGGCCCTCTTCCACATTGACCTGGAACAGGTTGCGCAGGTCATACAGACTGGGCGCGGTGTGGCCCAGCAGGCGCTGCTGCTCGACCGAGGCCGGCTCTGTGTCGCCCTGGGTCACGATCAGGCGGCGGAAGGCGCTGCGGTACTCGCCGGGCACTTCCTGCCAGACCTCTTCGCCCATGTGGTCGCCAAAACCAATCTTGCGGTTTTCTTCCTGGTCGGCCAGGAAGATGCCCCAGCGGTAGTCGGGCATGGGGGTGTAGCCGTAGCTGGCCCAGCCGGACGCGTCGACGCCAACGGCGGTGCGCAGGTAGACCTCCTTGGCGTTGAAGTCGCTCGGGCCCATTTCGTCCCACCAGCTCATGAAGGCCGGCTGCCAGTGCTCGAGCGCACGCTGCAGCTGGCGGTTCTCGCCGAGGTTGACGTTGTTGGGGATCAGGGCTTGAAGATCGATGGTAGACATGATGGTTTCCTTGGGAGTCCGTTCGGGCTGAGCTTGTCGAAGCCTTTGTTCATTCGCACTGGCACTTCGACAGGCTCAGTGCGAACGGGTAAAACACTTAAATCCTTTTCCAGTCAAACTTGGCCTTCTTGCCGGTGCCGAAAAGTTTCAGCGCGCCGTCTTCACCGACCGCATTCGGGCGGATGAAAATCCAGTTCTGCCAGGCCGAGAGGCGGCCGAAAATCCGCGTTTCCATGGTTTCCTTGCCGGGGAAACGCAGCGAGGCTTCCATGCCGGTCATGGCGTCGGGCGACATGGAGGCGCGTTCTTCCAGCATGATGCGGATCTCGTCGTCCCAGTCGATGTCATCCGGGCTCAAGGTCACCAGGCCCAATTCGAGCGCCTGGTCAGCGCGCAGCCGGCTGTCGCCGAGTTTTTCGAGCTGGCTGATGGTGCCGGCGTATTCGCAGAAGCGGGTTTGCAGCCGGGTCAGGCCGTTGACCGCCGGGAACCAGCCGAAGTTGGCCGGGCTCAGCTGCAGCGCGGGCGCGGCATCGGGTGAATCAGGCAGGTCCAGCATGTAGATGCGGTCGCAGGCCAGCGCCAGTTCGTAAAACGTGCCCGCAAAACACGAGCCGGCATCGACCAGCGCGATCAGCGACCGGCTGGTCACGTCGATACGCGCCAGCGTGCGGCGCAGCGCGCCCGTGGTTTCCTTCACCAGCCAGTGGTCTTTCAATTTCGCGAGCACCTCGTCCATACGCATCACCTGGCCGGCGTCGCCCTGGGTCTTGAGGACCCAGGTGCCGACTTCGAGTTCGTTGGTGCGCAGGTTCAGGATGGCGTCGTCGAGTTCACGCTGCAGCTTGAGCGGATACCAGCTGGCGCCCGCGGCTTCGATCGTTTCCGGCGTGGACTCGATCGCGGCCGCCGGCGCTTTCACGGTGATGGTGGCGATGCGCGTGGCGCGGTCCACCTGGGCATCGACCACGCTGTAGTGGTAGCCGGCATCGTCGATGAGCACCTTCAATGGCGTCAGTTCTATGCCTTTTGAGCCCGCAGCCCTCGTGGACTGTGCGCGGAGCGCTTCGATTTCTGTAGCAAGCAAGGCGCTGAACTGCTGCGGCTTGGCATAAGCGTCGATCAGTTTCCAGTCTTTCGCGCGGTCGGCGCGCACACCTTCACTGGTGGTGCAGAAGATGTCGGCCAGGTCACGTCGCACCTTGCGCTTGTCAGTCACGCGGGTCAGGCCGCCGGTGCCCGGCAACACGCCGAGCAGCGGCACTTCGGGCAAGCTCACGGTAGAACTGCGGTCATCCACCATCACGATACGGTCGCAGGCCAGCGCCAGCTCGTAGCCGCCGCCGGCACAGGCGCCGGTGACGGCCGCAATCGCTTTCAGGCCGTCATGGCGCGAGGAATCTTCCAGGCCGTTGCGGGTCTCGTTGGTGAATTTGCAGAAGTTGACCTTCCAGCCGTGGGTGGACAAGCCCAGCATGTAGATGTTGGCGCCCGAACACCAGATTTTTTCCTTGCCGGACTCGAACACCACCACCTTGACGGCAGGATGCTCGAAGCGGATGCGGTTGATCGCGTCATGCAGTTCGATGTCCACGCCGAGGTCGTAGCTGTTGAGCTTGAGCTTGTAGCCGGGCTTGATGCCGCCGTCCTCGTTGATGTCGAGCTTGAGGCGCGCGACATCGCCCTCCACGCTCAGGGTCCAGTGCTGGTATTGGGTCGGGTGGGTGGCGAAGCTCACGAGCTCGCGCTCCTGGCCTTCAATCACCTGCTTGAACAACAACGGTTCGGTCATGGCATTCATCGTGGGTATCTCCTTTTGTAGTCGTTCAGGACCGTTCGCCCTGAGCTTGTCGAAGGGCTTCGACAGGCTCAGCCCGAACGGCGGATGCGGGAACCGAGCGCTTGAGATCGCCCAGGCTTTGCTTGAGGGTGCGTGCGGCGGTATCCACCACCGCGTCGGCGCGTGCATACAAGGCTTCGCGGCTGGCCAGGATGCGGCGCAGGTCTTCCATGGCTTCGCTGGTGGCGCCGCGGGTGCTGTCGAAGGGCCGCATGTCGCCCTGGGCCACCACGCGGGCCATGTGTTCTTCGGGGCTGGCCTTGAGCCAGACGCAGTAAAAGCGGCTTTGCAGCAGGTCGAAGGTTTCGCGTTCGCTGACGATGCTGCCGCCGGTGGTCATGACCACGCCGCCGGCATGGTCCTCGGCGATGCGGAACAGCGCGCGCCGTTCGTAGCGACGGTAACCGGCCTGCCCGTGCAGCAGCAGGATTTCGTTCATGCTGGTGCCGGCTTCGCGCTCGATCTCGCGGTCCAGCTCGACAAAAGGCACGCCACGCTCAGTGGCCAGTTGCAGGCCCAGCGTCGATTTGCCGGCGCCGCGCAGGCCGATCAGCGCAATCCGCGCCTCGCGCCCCGATGATTCGCTGAGGCCGAAGGTGCCACCCAGCAGCGCATAGGCCTGATCCAGTTGTGTGTCGTCGAGCCGGCCCAGCAGGCCCTGCACCCGGGCCAGCGCCGGGCGCGGCGCGTCCTGCATCAGATCCAGGATGGAAATATTGAGCGCGCGGGCGGCCGCTTCCAGAGAGTTGATCGAGACATTGCCCTTGCCGCTTTCGACATCGGCCAGAAAACGCTCGCTCAGGCCGGAATCGGTCGCCAGCGCCTTGCGTGTCATGCCGCGGCGTGCGCGCCAGGCGCGGACCCGCGCGCCCAGTTCGGCGAGGGTGGCTTTGGCTTCGATGTCAGACATGACTTGCATAAAACACCATTTTTTCTGGAAACTGTTTGCGCTGGATCAAGATTGCAGTATACTTCACATCAATTAACCGTCAAGCAGTTTATTGCATCTTTTTCGCCCTTTGACACAGCTCAGGAAGATCGGACACCATGAAACTCAAAATTCTTGTGGGCACCATGACCAGCACCGCTGACTATGTGGCGCAGGCGATCCAGATGGATTGCACCGACCTGGTGGCGGACATCGAGGTGCAGTTGATGGACGGCCTGGACATCAGCGTGTTCGACACGGCCGCCGAAGAACATGCGGTATATCTCATCTGCAGCTCCACCTACGGCCAGGGCGACGTGCCCGACAACGCCCGCGCGCTGTACGACTCGCTGGAGAGCCAGCCCAAGTTCCTCGGCCATGTACGTTACGGCGTGATCGCGCTGGGCGACCGCACCTACCAGCAGACCTTTGCCTTCGGCGGCAAGAAGTTCGACGAGCGCCTGCAGGGACTGGGCGCACAGCGTATCGGCGACATCTGGATCCACGACGCCAGCAGCGGCACCCTGCCCGAAACCGAAGGCACCGAGTGGTGCCGTCAGTGGCTGGCACAGGTGCTGGCCAGCACCGACAGCACTGCAGCCGCCACCTGAGTTTCAAGCCCGACAAGCCGCCAGCCCATGCTCAGCGGGCGTAGGCAGCTATAAAAAATAGAGCATCCGGAGACCAAGATGAACCTGAGCCGCGCCGACCACAGCACCAGCCCGCCCCGGGTGGACATTCCCCGCGACTACAACGCCGCACATGACCTGCTGGCCCGCAATGCCGGCCGCAGCGGCAAACTGGCCTTCATCGACGCAGCCAGCGGCGCCACCCTGACTTATGGTGAACTGGACGAGCAGGCGCACCGTTTTGCCAACGCGTTGCGGGCCCACGGGTTTGCGCCCGAAAGCCGCATCCTGCTGGCGATGCTGGACACCCCCGAATGGCCGGTGGTCTTTCTCGGCTGCATCCTGGCCGGCGTGGTGCCGGTGGCGGCCAACACCCTGCTGACGACCAAAGACTTCGACTTCATGCTGCGCGACTCGCGTGCCCAGGGTTTGGTCGTCTCCAAAGCGCTGCTGCCCGCGTTCGAGCCGCTGATCGACCAGATCCCGACGCTGCGCACGTTTTTCACCGCTGGCGATGATTCAGCATCAAATACGGCCCTGGCCCAGATGATTCGGGGGCAGGCAGCTACCAAAACCATAGCACCGACCTGCGCCGACGATGCCTGCTTCTGGCTGTATTCGAGCGGCTCCACCGGCACGCCCAAGGGCACGGTCCACCTGCACAGCCATTTGATCCAGACCGCCGAGCTCTACGGGCGCGGCGTGCTGGGCATCCAGGAATCCGACCTTGTTTATTCGGCCGCCAAGCTGTTTTTTGCCTACGGCCTCGGCAACGGCCTGACCTTTCCCATGAGTGTGGGCGCCACCGCCGTGCTGCTGCCGGGCCGTCCGACGCCGGCCGATGTGTTTGCCATCCTGAAAAAACACCAGCCGACCATTTTCTACGGCGTGCCCACGCTGTATGCGGCCCTGCTGGCTGACCCGGCGCGGCCGCAGCAATCCGAACTGAGCCTGCGTGTCTGCACCAGCGCCGGCGAGGCCCTGCCCGCCGAGATCGGCAAGAAATGGACCGCGCAGTACGGCTGCGACATCCTCGACGGCATCGGCTCGACCGAGATGCTGCACATTTTCCTGAGCAACCGGCCGGGCGAGGTGCGTTACGGCAGCACCGGCAAGGCCGTGCCCGGCTACAGCCTGCGCATCGTCGGCGACGACGGACGCGACTGCGGCGCCGGCGAGATCGGCGAGCTGCAGATCAGCGGCCCGAGTTCGGCCCTGATGTACTGGAACAGCCGCGCCAAGACCAAGGCCACCTTTGCCGGTGACTGGACCCGCAGCGGCGACAAATACACGGTCGATGCCGACGGTTATTACACCTACAGCGGCCGCAGCGACGACATGCTCAAGGTCGGCGGCATTTATGTCTCGCCTTTCGAGGTCGAGGCCTGCCTGATGACCCATCCGGCGGTGCTCGAAGTCGCGGTGATCGGCATGGCCGACAGCGACGAACTGGTCAAGCCCAAAGCCTTTGTGGTGCTCAAGACCGGCCAGTCGGCCGGCGCCGGGGAACTCCAGGCAC
>CALRTF020000035.1:0-24275 GCA_943370985.1 Paenacidovorax caeni | reverse complement strand
TAAACGGTTGTGATGGTTCCATCTGCGTCAAAGAGAAAATACTTTGCATAGGGAGGAGGATAGCCAACTGCGTCGTCGTCCTCCTTGGACTCATATGACGAGGCCAAGCGACGGCGAATGCTCACTTCGACGAGCAACTGCATGCCCGTCGATGCAAGTAGCTGCTGGATAATTTCCTTCGATGCCTCCAGCCGGCGCCCGTGGCTGGGTTCCTTGTCCTCTCGCCGGTCGGCCGGAGGTTGCGCCCATGTGCGCGAGGACAGCTCCACCATCCCAGTCTCCGCTTTGCGCCACACTCGTCGCTCGCCATCGTGTTCCAATGCCACCTGGACTTCTACGAACTCTGCCGGACACAAGGGCGGGTAGCGGATTTCGGCAGCCCATGGGTCGAATTTGTCCAGTTCCGCCTCACTGCTGTTGTCCACAATCCATCCCTTCAGGACGAATCCGCCGTCCTCCAACTCGTTGTCGCTGTCAGCGCTGGGCAGCGGCGGGTCGCGATCGATATCCGCACTGCACTGCCTTGAGCAAAGTAACGAGAGTGCAGTTTCCGGCGTGACCAAGGCGCTCGAAATGTCGACTTCTTCGCGCCTGGGCTCGTGTGAGACAACCCAATGGCCCGCGACAACGACAGCCTGAGCACCTTGAAACAGCACCCTGTCGAAGTCATCGCGACTGACGCACCATTTCCATTCCTGGTTGTCCTTGATCTCCGACCAGTCAACCTCCTCAAAAGGTTCCGGATCTCTCCGGTCCGCCAGCCAACCGCCGTCCTTGCGCGTGAGCGCATGCCCCTGGAGCCAGCTCTCAAACGTGTGCCACTCGTCCTCGACAGCCTGGAGCTGAATCTCGTCCACAAGCTGACCTGCAACGGCGAACATTGCGTGATAGGAGTAATAGAAGTGGAGATCGTCGGCTTTCGGATGGGTCCCATGCGAATGACGAGTCTCCTCGCCGTCGATTATTCGCCTTCGCACCCGCTGGTCGTGGTCCCAAGTCTCGATCGGAACACCCCAGTCATGGAGAATGACCTTCTCGACGCGCTCGCACATATCAGTCTCGTTCAGCCCGAAGATTCCGCCCAAGCGGTCGAACCAGTAGTGCGGCATGTCAATCCCAAAGTGCAACTCCAGTGGCCGTCGCGGCCCCGTCCTTTCTTGCCGATGCCACCTGTCTCTGGGGCCTTGCGTACGATCAATCTTCTCCTGGTTTACGACGCGCAGCCGGTTCAGTACGGATTCCTCAAGCACCACGTTGGCGGAGTGATGTACAGCGAGCGCGGCGGAAGCGGCGAAGAAGCGGATAAGTGCATGGGAATTCGGCTTCAGCGCAAGCCCCACGAGTTGCGGGACGTGTTTTGCAACCGAATCCGGCCGCTCCATTGCGGCTCGGGCCAATGCGATTAGCAACCACAGCTGCGCGTGGAGCTCGTAATGCACCAGTCTGCTGTCGACAAATGGCCTGGGTATCGCTCCCGCCAGGCAGGACGTCAGAGTGTCGATGCAAACTTCGCACCGCAATCGACACAGCGCCCGCACCACGTGCGCTGCCTCCCATCGGTAGCTGGCTTCCGGCGCTGCAAGTGCCGCCCAAACGTAGGAGGCGACTGCACTGCTCAGATCCCCGCCAGGAGCAAGTGCGTCATCCCATGGACCATCGCCGTCGGCTCCCGACATCGCCTCTTCCATGCGGGCTAGTTCGTACTCCAGCGCTGACGCTCCATCCCGTGCATCTAGTCGCGTACTGAGGAGGCCGACGAGGTTGAACAGCGATTCCGCCCCGAGCGGGTCGGCATTATCTGCGATCGCGTGCACCGCCGCACCAATGACTTGGGCTCTAGGCAGGCCGCAGGCTCGCTCGACCACATCGAGCGGCAGCGGCTGGTAGGCAGTCCTTACGGTGATCCGAAAGCAGTGTCGTGCCGCAAGTTGCCGAACCAGCGCCCGCAGGGCTTCCATGGTTGACTGTTGGTGAGCCCAGGATGCCGGTAGGTCTTCCAAAAGCTGTTGCAACTCATAGAGTTCGAATCCAGGAAGCTCAGTGAGCGTCTCAATAAACTCATGTTCATGGCCAACCGCCACTCGATGCGCTGCCCGAACGAAAACCTGCGCCTTGGCGCCGTACTTCGCTGTGAGTTCGCATCGCTTCTGTGCTTGCGCGAGATCCGGCAACGAATGCGGCTTCAGTCCGTCGAAGACTGCGTCCCAATCGACCTCCTGGGGAGGCGTTTGATTGTGGGTCCGGTGTTCGTCGCCTCCTTGCTTTGAACGCTCCTCCCGTCGCTCGGCTTGCTCCGCGAACTGTTCGGCTTCTGGAAAGTTGACACCGAACTCTTGTGCGATCTTGAGAATCTTTCGCCAAACGCGCGGCGCGTGCACATCTAGTCGAATGTAGTTCCAAAGCAAGCCCGCAACTTCGTTCCGCTCGGGCCCGGCGGCCGCGCGGCTTAGCACGGCCGTCAAGAAAGGTTCGAGAGACCAATCCGCCTGAAAGCAATGCAGTGCTGCTGCCACTTTAGGGTTGAGGAGTTGCGCCTGTAATAGATGCTCGGCCAACACCGGTAGCAGTCGTTGACAATTGCCAAAGTTTCTGTCCCGCCACCGGCTCAGGATGGCGATGGCCGAAGTCGGGCACACCCTTGCGATCGCTTCGACCGTCGCCTCCCAGTCGAAATGCTTGTCACGGTAAACGAATTCATATGTCAGTTCCCCGGCTCTGGCAAGGCGGTAGGCTCGTTCCGGAGAAGGGTTGCCGGGGTCAGCCGCAGCCTGAGCAAGCAAGACTACGCTTTGCCACCGCGCAAGGTTCTCGTCACCGATTTTTGACGCGACGTCCAGCGCCTGCTGGAAATAGAGTTTCGCCTCAGCATTGTGAAGCGGCAGCAAGGCTCGACTTAGAGCGACGTACGAGTCTGCCTTCTCAGCCGCTTCGGTGCGTTGTTCGGCGAGCTGCCTCGCCGCCTCCGCTGCAAACTCGAGCGAGAGCCCGTTTAGATGCGCACTGCGCGCACAGACACCACTCAACCGGGTCAGCGTTCCGGTGAAAGTGGTTTTCTCAAGTGCCCGTTCGCGGAGCCAGCCCTGGTGCGGTGCTGCCAGGGGACCGGCCGCATCGATCATCCTTGCCTGGGCAAGCACGACCTCGTTTTGGAGTGTTTCGACCTCCCAGTAGACAATCCTTCGGGCCGATTCGGATTCTTGCTTCGCTTGCGCCATCCGTGTTGTCAGGTCCTCGCCCGTGAGCGACGAAAGGCAAACATCAGCCCAGAGTTGATACCAGGGAAGAAGCGCCCCGACCCGGGCACGGAACTCTCGCACGTCCGAATCATCGCCTGTGCGTCCTCCCTTGCCGAGTGCTGCGCGAATGTCTGGCGGGGCCAGGGTCTCCAACGTCGCACGCTGCCCAGCCATGGTCGACGAAAGAACGTAGGCACTGACCAGGGAAGGACGGCTGTCTGTGTGACGACTGGAAAGCAACCTGAGCCGATTAGTGCCCAAGTGACGCTGGCACGTGGCACCGATTGCAGCGGCAGGTTGCAGACCATGTTTGTGCGCAGCCAGCGCCAGCGCTGCCAGCGCATCCACCGCTTGATCCCGCAGACCCGAGAACTGTGTGCCATCTTGGGTCGGAAGTCGGCGCACGACTCGCCATGTCCGCTCTACGGGATCGCGCGGGAGCAGATGGCCTGATGCGCCCACCACCTCGGCGAGAGCCGCGATGAGTACGGCATCTGTCTTCCCTGCATTGGCTAAAGCGTCAACATCTCCCAACCGTCCCGCGTCGACAAGCCTTTGACCTATCCTTTTCGCGACTTCGTAGCGAAAGGCTGGCTGCAGGCAATTGCGAACGATCTCCGCTCCTCGTTCGGCACCGTGAACATTCAAATGCGCGAGCCCGAGCTCGGAAATGTCATCCGCCTCGATCCGTTCGCCATCTCGTTCATCCTTCGGCAAAGAGAAGAGATTTCTGAGCCACTCGTGTGCCATGCGCAAATGGCTTCTCGCATCTGCGTGGAATTCCGAACGCTGGGAAAAGAGCGCGGCGTCGTAAGCATGGTGACTGCCGCGCCAGTGGCTTGAGAAACTTCGTCGGGAAACGAGGTCCAGCACCTGCGTGGGCTCAAGAAATCGACCGGCCAAGTCGGTGTTTTGTTGGAGAGTTTCCAGTTGCCGATCACCCGTAGCAGCAAGCCCGGCAGCTTTAAGCGCCAGTTTCGTTGCCTCAAGGTTTCTGTTCGCCTTGATACTTGCGCGCAGTGCAAAATGTAGCCGTTGCGTTTCGATGTCCCGGCGGCCAATCGTATCGGCCTCGGGGAGATCGGTTGAGGCCAAGGCAATGCCAATAAGCTCATCGATCATTCCCGCGCCAAGCATCAGATGGGGGAGAGCCGCTGCAACGTAGGTGCTCGAGGTAGCTTGAGGCCGCAAGGCCGCGATGAAGGCGACGAGCGACTCGGGTTTAGGCCGGAACTGCTGCTGAAACCAGGTCTCCGTCGGCTCGTCTCTGAACTGCACGAGCGAACCCTTGAGCAAAATTTCCTGGCCGAGGTCGGACAGAAAGGAGCGAACACTTGCAGGCTCGGTATTGGACACAGAGGCCAAGACTTCGAGCGGAATCATGGGGCGCAGCACCGCCAACGCCGTGCAGATTCGGTCGAATAGTGGATGCTGTGAGGCTGGCACCTCATCTCTCGCCCGATGAACGGCGAGCTGCAGCAACCTGCCGATCATTTCGTCCACCGTCTTCGGCTCGGGGCCAAGATTTCGAAGCGTCTCAACCAACGTCTGAGAGGTTCTCAGCGCGGTGGACTGCACACGAGGGTTGCGCGAGCTCAGTCGATGAAATTCCGCTACGTCATGTTGATTCGCCTGTGGGAATACGCTCCTGAGTTTTGCTGCGGTCTCGTCCAGGCTGAACGCACCCAGCTCCAGTTGAACAATCCCGGGCGGCGGAGCGAGTAGCTCGCGCCTATGCGTTCGGCACAACATGACAAGACGGACGCCGTCTGGAACGGTTTCACGCAGCAGCCGTTTCGCGAATGAGGGGCCGTCGTCCGCCTCACTCGCCGCCATCTCCGCGTTATCTGCTGCATCGAAGACCAGGCATACAAGACTCTCAGGGCAGTCTCGCCTGGCGGTAGCGACGGCCTGCCGCAGGCGATGAGCGAATGCTCTGAAGTATTGCGGGTCTTCAGCACGGGCCGAGGGAATCAATGGCTGGCAATACATCTGACCGGCAAGCTCGTTCGCGGTCTGAATCAACGCCTGCCTAGGTCTGTGTCGTGGGTTGCTCGGAGTTCTGTACTCGCCATTCCCAAAACAGTCGTAAACCACGCAAACGGAGCCCTTGGGCAGGTGCGTGCCGATGCGGGTCGCGAAGATTGACTTGCCTACTCCTCCGTCGGCGTGAATGATGACTGGCCGCGTCCCGGCGTCGATGATCGATTTGACGAGTGCCTGCTCTTGCTCACGGGGAATGACCAGGGCCGGAACTTCGATCTTGTTTTCGGCTGGGTACAGGTCTGAGGGCTCCACTCCCAGTACGCGCAGAAGATCGAGTCGCGTGATCGACGGATTACTGGAAAACTCCGTGGTCGCTTTTCGCGTGACCAGGTCCTTCAGGAGTAGGAGCGCTTCTTGGTCCGTATCCGGCAGGTAACCTCGAAGATCATTCTCCAACGCTGATCGCTGCGCCAGGAAGCCTTCATGCTCCCCCTCCACGCGTAAGAGGGAACACAAAGTTGCCAGCGCATCCGGCGAGAGGTTCGTGTATTTCTCCAACCCCTCCGAGGCCTGAGCATCTCTGGGGGGAAGCCCTTTGGCGGCATCTTCGATGGCATTTGTGACATCTGGATTTACGGACCGATTCGTGGCAAAGACGAAGTCGATCTTGGAGATCCCGACCGTCCCCAGCAATTCATGGAGTTCTGTGAATCGCGCGGCGAACCCTTTTAGGGTGCCCGCAAGTCCGCTCATCGTCCAAGCTTCGTCGACACGGAAAGTGGAGTGTTTCAGCTGAACATAGCGGACGCGGGTGGCGTCGGCTAGCTGTTCGCTCCCGTAGTACTCGCCGACGTCGATGATTTCTTCTCCAGCCTCAATCACGGGGGCAGATGCGGTCTCATCCTTTGACGGGCCCTCGACGGTGATGACCCGAAGATCAGAGCCTGGCAAGAGCAGTTTGAGGCAGCGACGCGCCGTCCACAGGTAGTGAAACTGGTCACCATCTCGACTTGCTCGGACGAGGTCAGTATTTGACATTTCTGTCAATTGTCGCCGGTGTCAAAGTTGACTCCGACACGGGTGCGAAATCGCCCGTTGGGCCGCGAGCAATCTGCCTTCAACTTACCTTGCGCCATTCCCAATTCCAGTTTCTTAGGGGATCAGTCGTGCAACTTCTTGCTCGGCACGCCGGAAGTCCGAGCCGGCTTCCAGCGCACGAATCGTCTTGACGCGTTGCTGGGCGCGCGAAACGCGCTCGCGGTCTCGTACCGAGCCGCCCTGGGGCGACATGTCGCCAAAGATTTCGAAGACGTAGTCGCGCAGATTGCTGCAGGTCCAGTAAAGATTCCCAACGATCCACTTTTCCAGCATGTATGAATCGAACACATAGCCATTGGCCGCATTCCAACATTTGATCAACCGGATCGCGGGCTTGAGCAGGTTGTCGCACTGCGAATTCCGGTCAGTCAGTTGTCGGTTGAACGCGGACGGATCGGTGCTCTGCCAAACGCCGCCTTTGTCGGGAATCTGCAACCCCGACCACCAGCTATTTACCGCTGGCACCAAGTCAAATTTGATATGACTCAACTCCAGAACGATTGTTGGGTGATCTTGTCGGACCACCGAGCGGGGGTAGTTCGCCTCGACAAAGCCTCGCAGCCGGTCGAGGTACGTTTGCGGTGATTTGTCGGAATCACTGAATACAACCATGTAGTCCACATCGGCAAATTCGTCCAGCGAGCGTGGCAAATTCGTCCCACGCGTGGTCGAGCCAAAGCGAAAGTGCTCTGACAAATCTTGATCGAAGTAGGCCTTCAGCTTTTGCTGAAGATTGCCGATCGACCGGTCTATCGACAGTCTTTCCTGTTCGCTCAGTACCGCCTCGCTAGCGCGGTCCTGAAGATAGCTCAGCACCGACATACTCAATCCTTCTTGTCGACCCTATAGGTTGTCTCGCCCTCAGCGATGCCCTGCCGCGTCTTCTCAAACGCCCAGCGAGGGGTTGATGGCGCCGAGCTATTAAGGTCGTTGCGCCGCTGGGCCAGTCGGCGCAGCCTCTCGCTCTTCTTGGAGTCATCGATGGCCTCGGCTAGGTCGATCTCGCGAAACATGCGCGCGTCGTTGCGCAGCGCCAAGTATTGGTTGCCCACGGCGCGATGTTGCGACGCGCGATCGCTTGGTTTGAGAAACGTCATCAGGGCGGCGAACAGCGCCGCCGCCAAACCCATGAGCTGGGCCCACCCATGGTCGTTCTTCACAAAGGCCGTGCTGGCAGCCGCTGCCAGGATCGTGGCGGGAATGCCAAGGGCGTAGTGCAATATGGACCACAAGTCGCAGGTATTGAAGTGCCGCTTGGCCGAATGTTCGGTATCTTCCTCAATACGTAGCGCCTCGCTGCGTAGTGCCTCGATGAGGGTGAGATCGGTGGTCAAGGTATTGCCTTTCATTGGTCAGCTTGGTACCACGATTGTGGGGCGAGCCCAGCGCCGGGGTGCTCGATCCGGATGAACCCCGCCGCCCGCCCACTCACCGGTCCTGAGCCAGATTTCGAAGTAGCGCAGCCACTCCGCAGTCCAGGGGATGAAGGTTTCAGCGAGCGACATGCCTGGCATCCAATCCCTTTCCTTGGGCAACCAGAGGCAGAGGCAGGTTCCCTTTCCCGTGTAGCCGTAGGTATGCGGGATTTTCAGGCCTCCCGCCAGCAGTGTAAGGTCAGGTTCGATGACGATCATGAGGGGTTGGCGGCCATCGGGTCGGACTCTTAGCAGGCATTGGTAGAGCCGGCCAAAGGCGCCTGGTGCGATGCCCACGCGGAAGTTCAGCTCCCTGCCCCGATAGGTGAGTTGCGCGCCGGGCAGGCCAATAGCCTTCAACTCCAGCGCCCGCTGCGCGACGGTCGGGATTCGGTCCGGCGGGAATTCCTTCATCTCAATCACCGTGAAAGGTATGGCTGCGTGCCGGCAGGGAGAAGGTGGTAGCGGCTGCGGTGCCGACCGCAACAAGGCGGCGCTCCGTCCGAGGCACCGGCTTGGGCTCTTCAAGTTCACGCACTGCCAGCGCAGCGCGGTTGCCGAAGGCGGTTTCGACGATTTCGAGCATTCGGTCCAGCCCTTCGCGCCGCTCGATGCATTGCAGCAACTGCTGCAGGTCGCCTTTGAGGCGCGTGTGCCACTGGAGAAATGCTTCTTGTCGGCCGGGTGTGTTCATACCGCTGGCCAGGTTGTCGCCAGGCGCCGTGAGGTTGGGAAGCACCCAGTACTCGTCGCCGCCATGCAGCGGCTGGCGCTGAATGAACATCGGCATAGTGTCAACAAGATCCAGGAGAAGATCCAGCGGGCTGTCATGGGTAATCGGTGCGCGGGTCGCGTAGGCCGTGGCAGCAAGCGACGTAATGAACACTGAGCGGGGCGAGAAGTCCGACCCGCCGCTGGCGGCGCCGAAGGCCACGTTGCGGTGAAGCTTGAGAAGCTGAACCAGGCGGCTGAGAAGGCGGTTTTGCACTTCGTCGGCATCGGGCAGCGGTTGCAGATCGCCGCGAAGGGTGGCTTCGGAAAAGCTGGCGCTGTCCATGGTCATGAACGCTGCGCGTACGCGCGCTGCTTCGCCGAAAGCATTGGCCAAGCCCATCGGGTTGCTCGGCTCGAACACTTGGAGCTTGCGATCCGGCACCCTCGCATGCGTGTCGCCGTAGGGGATGCTGACCAGCGGGTCCTCAATGATGGGCGTCATGTCGACGCACATGCCATCGGCATATTCGAGCGTAATACAGCGCTCCCAGCGCGTGATTTTCAAGCGGTGCATGTCTGCGTAGCGCTTTAGCACGACATACAGATCGTTGATCAGCCGGGCAGCGTCGTTGCCGTACTTCAGGAATGCGGTGCGCCGCAACCGGATCACGATATCGATGTCGAAACCCTCCGGCCTGAAGCGCATTGGCCGGATGATTGTGCCGATGGCACGTGAGCCCTGAGCGTGCACCGTGATCGTGAGATCGCGGAATTCGTCCGAATCCATAACGTACTGACCCGCGGCTCCATACGAGCGTTCCAGCGCGTCGAGCTGCGTCTGCGTCGGCTCGTTGTACTTGGCCATGGCGTCGGCCAAGGTGAAGAACCTGGGCGACGCGGCCCCGGACAGGTGCCGCTTCAACGGCAACGGGAGAGAATCGCGGTTCATGTCCTATTCCTTCTTGGTTGCGCGTTGATCGTGCGTAGCACCAGGCAGAGGCGTTCCCACCCAGGATTGGCCTGGTCGGGCGCGCTGCTGGCGGCCTTGCAGAACCCGTCCCGAAATGGCATAGTCGCTGTCTGAACAAGCAACGGAACCGCCCGACGGCCGATTGGCCATTTCGGAGCGGAATTTATGATTTGTTGCCTGCACAGGCAACACTATACGCCTTTTTGTGGGCGAGAGGAATATTTCATGGCGCAGTCCGGCCTGGGGATGCTTTTGCGCAAGTTGCGTGAAGCCCGAGACCTATCTTCCCGCGAGCTGGGCCAGCTCGCGGATATTGATCACACCTACGTGTACCGCCTGGAAACCGGGGAAAAGCAATCCCCCTCGGACGAACTGCTCGCACGGCTGCTGCGTGTGCTCAAGGCTGATCCACGGGTGATTGAAATGGCGCAGTACGCGGCGGCCAACGACGTGAACCTGGACTGGGTGGCGCACGTACTGGGCAAACCTGACCTAACCGCAGAGATGTTCGAGATGGGCGCGAGCATGCGCCACCGTGGCGGTGCCAGGCCGGACATGGAAACGATCGAGGCGCGCGTGCGCAAGGCATTTGAGGACGAGTAGTGATCGACGAAGTCGCCATCCGCACGAAAGCCCGGCAATTCATGGTCGGCCTAGATTTGTCGAATATCGGCAAGGACCTGTCGGTCTACACGCGAAAGGCAAACGCCAAGCTGGGCACCGAGGAAATGGGCGAGGGTCAATCCGGCTACACGATGACCAAGCGAGATGGCTCCTCTTTCATCATCGTGAACGAACTTGAGCGGCTGGAGCGCCAGCGCTTCTCCATTTGTCATGAGGTCGCCCACATCGTGCTTGGGCTGAAGTCTGACCACAAGGAAACGCCCGCGTGGTCGTATGCCAAGCGCGACGAAAATGAGATTGCCTGCGACATCTTCGCTTCAGAACTGCTGATGCCCTTCGACGCGTTCAAGCGCGATGTGGACCAGGAAGAGCCGTCTTTCGAGCTTGTGGAGCGACTTCGGGCCAAGTATGTCGTGTCGTTTGCGGCCTGTGCCTCACGCCTGGCGGCAGTGACTGACTACCCCTGCGCGTTCGTCATCATGAATTCCAGCGTGATTCGTTATGCTTCTCGTTCCAAGGCCTTGCGCGACCTCAACGCGTGGATCGAATCGAAATCACCAATCCCGCCGGGTTCCGTCGCACGCCGGCTGGTTGAGGATGATGAATGGTCAGGCGAGGATGCCGCTATTTCGCAAGATGTGTGGTTTCGGGATTGGCCGAAAGGCTACGACCTGACCGAGCTGGCGAAGCACTACCCGAACTACGACGAGACCTTCGCGCTGTTGTGGTTCGAGCAGGACAGCGGGCCGGGCGAACCGGTGAAGAATTTCAGTGGGGTGCCGGTCGAGCACGATGACGGCGGGCTCAAGGAACTCGATGGCGTCATGGAATTTTCCAAGAAGACACGCCGCAGATAGCAGCCCAAGAAGACACGAGACGCAGCAAGCGAAAGCGCCGCTCCCGCAACGAGCGGGAGCGGCGCGCGTGATGGCTTCATCGCGCGGTCAGCTCGCCGGCAGCACCATCGCTTCAAGCTGCTCGATGACGCCGGGTTCGACGAACACGCAAGGCTGGTTGGCCTCGATCGGCATGTTGAACACGGTGGCGAACACGTGGCGCTTCAGGTGCGCCAGCCGGCCCGTCCGATAAGCCTGCTCGGGCTTCAGGCTGCCACCTGGCGATCCGCTGCGCTGCGGGTCGCACTCGACCAGCGCGACGAAGCCATCGTCGGCCAGCTTCTGGTGTTCGGCGCACAGGCCCCAGCCCGTCGTCGTGTGGCGCTCCATGCTCGCGCGCAGGCGTTTGTCCAGCAGGATGGCGCCGGTATCAAAAGTCACGCCACACACCAGGCAGACGTGTTGCTCCATCGAAACATGCGATTTATCGTTCATGGCGATCTCCGGTTGCTCGGGCGGAATTGCCCGGAACCGTGGCCAGCTCGGCGCAGCGGAAGCAGTCAGGGGTCATGGACGGCCGCAGGCCGCAAGCGCCATTGGCGTGCAGCCCTTGACGGCGAGAACGCCGTGATACGGTGAAGGGGACAGCAAGACCGCCCACCCACCTCCAACGAAGGCAGGGACGGCAAACGCAGCGCGCAGGCCCTCAGGGGCCGGAGGCGTCAGGGATCAGAGCCGGATGGCCGCGATTCGACCGAAGCGCGGGGCGCAGCCCGAAGAGCCCGGCGCCGGGACGCCGAGACGCCAGGACGGGTTGCTGTCGGGCCGCTGTCGTGGTGACGATGGCCACCCATTCCCATACTGCATTGCACCGACCAACGACAATGGAGCTGCAAATGAATGCCACCGAACAAGCGCCACAGGCGCGCCTGCTGACCCCTGCAGAACTGGGCCTGTGCGTCCGGCTGTTCCGGGAAGTGCGCCAATGGTCTCAGGAGCAACTGGCGGAAATTTCCGGCCTGAACGTCCGCACCATCCAACGGGTCGAGCAGGGCCAGGCGGCGAGCCTGGACACGCGCCGAGCGCTGGCCCGCGCGTTCGAGTTCGAGGACGTGGACGTGCTGAACAAGCCCTTCACGATCCCGACCGAAGCGGACCTCAAGGCGCAGAAGGAGAAGTTCGATCGTGAGCACGTCACGCTGACCGCGTTGCCCCTTACGACGGGCAAGCAGTTGGCGAAGCTGGTCGAACTCCACATGATGGATCTGTCGGAGCCCGGCTTCGAACTCAGCCGCGAGGCCGACGAGACGTTCGCCGAGCTGGTGGACTACTTCCGCGACTACCGCGACTGCGCAGACGCATACACCGAGACGACGAAGTTCGAGGTGTACGACGAGCTGCAGGCGCGGATCGACGGGCTGAAGGCGCTCGGCGTCTCGCTGCGCTATGCCGAGCGCAAGATGCAGGTGAAGTGGGGAACGGATTCGAACACCAAGCCCATGCCCGTCAGCGTGCTCTACGTCGTCGCATTCCCGCTCGGCAAAGAGCCGGACCAGTTCGCGACGCCGAAGTCGGGCGGCATTCGGCTCTAGCCGAGGGCCCGCATTTGCAGCTCGTGCGCGAGCGCCTCATCGAACTCGGGTCATGGCGTTTCATGCGCATTGGTCATGGCGTGACCAGGTTCAGCCCATGCCGCTGCCGCGCGCTGACCGGCGAGTGAACATAGTCGCAATCATCCGCTCCCAGCAGCGCCACGACAAACCGGCAGACCAGTGCTCGCATTTCGAGCGCGAGGTTCTGATTGGTTCCTGTCCCATGAATGGCGAAGCCCAGGGGCTCTCCCATGAAGAGGGCTTCATGCACCGTCTCGTTGCGGAGCGACGCGACTTCGGCGCCGGACGCGGGGTCCGCCCAGGCCGGAGTGGGCATGCCGAACGCGTCGCACATCCACTTCACGCGGCCAGTATGAGGAACGGGCCGGGTCGGTCCTTTGATGGCCTTGGCCAGCGCGAAACACGCATCGATCGCCGTGTACAGCAGGATGAACCGCTCGAATTGAAGATGCTGCGGGTTCTGGCCCAGAAACAGCGTGTGTACGGCGGCCGCGATCAACCTGGCGCGGTCCGGGGCCGCCCGATGATGCGTCCAGAAGGCCTCGGCCAGGTCCAGCGCGTCGGCGATTCCCCGACCGAGCATCACGAAATCGATGAGCTTGCCCGGCTTGATGGGCGTCGCATCGACGAAGCCGGCTTCCGTCGCGGTCAGCCGCATTCCCGTGAAGAACGACAAAGCCCACAGGTGGAAGGTGAGGTGGTCGTGTCCCTCGCACAGTGCGTGCGCAATCACATGCGTTTTCGGAAGTCCGAAGACGCGAGCGGAGTACGGGCGTTGATGGACGCCGCCGCCCAAATTGCGAACAAGCTGCGGCGGCGCATAGATCCAATCCTGGTCCAAGGTCTCGCTGCTTTCGATGTCTGCCTTCGCCGAGGCGATGCCGGGCAGCGCCGAAATGGAAATCGGGCCCGATGACAGCGCGAGCAAATCAGGGTGATAGCCAAACTCCATGCGGCATATGGACGTCATACGCGACTATGGAGTTTCCTCGGCTTGTCCCGCGAGCGATGCTCGAAGCAAAGCATTGAGGGCGGGAAGTACATGCTGCGAGAGCTTCTCATCAGCCCATTCGGACAGGCGAGGGATGTTGCGCATGCGCACCGTGCGCAGCGCAATAGTCAGTCGGTGCAGCAGCGGCAGCGAGCCTGTCTCGAGTGCGGCATCGACCCAGGCATCGGCATGCGCCCAACGACGGGACAACAGATCGGCCATGGCCTGTGTCGCTGCTTCGATCGGACCTTGATCCTGGCACAGGACGCGGCCGCCGTTGCCAAGGTCGTGTTCGAGGTGGCCCAGCCCTTCTTCATTCGCCCGGAGCAGGGGAAACTTGCATTGGCCAATTTCCAGGAGTACCCAGGCGTCCATGCGCTTGCTGTCGTCGCCGACCACCGCCGTGGGAAGTCTGGCAAATTGCCCCAGGATCATCCACGCGGTCGCATTCCCGTAGGTGCGCGAGCGTTCCGCTCCGAGGTCCACGGGCTCGCCGCTGATGTCGCCATGGCGGTTGGACAGCCACACTTTGCCGCCTTCGATCTTCAAGTGAATCAGCCGACCGTTAGGCGCGGCCATCGCGATCAATGCATTCTCCATGAGCTCCTCCGTGGGCTCGATGGAGAGCAGGCCTTCGATGATCCCAGAGCTGAATCCGCCCGTCCGGTCCGCCATGGCGCGGATCGCTTGCGCGCCGACCAGGTCGCCGAGATATGTCGCGCCCAGGCGATTGCCCAGCCAGACTCCAGCCTCACGGGGATCGAGTTCCGCGCGTCGCTCAAGCTCTTCACCCGCCGCATGCGCGAGCTCCGTCAGAAAGGCGGCGGGAACGGTCGGCACAACCACGTCCTCCCCCCCGGGGTGCCGATAGACACGTACCGCTCCAATCGAACTGAGTTCGCGCAGCGCGTCGCGACCCTCGGAGGACAGTGCGTCCTGCCGCACGACGAAGCCGTTGGCGGCTGCCAGGGAAAGTTCGGCGGAATGAGCGCCCGTGTCCGCAAGGGCGCAGCGTGCGAGCACGCGGTAGCCGCGCATCAGGTCTTCTTGCCCAGCAAAGCTGTGCCGCGCCGCATCCACGAGTTCCATGCCCAGAGCCGGAGGAAGAAGTAGGCCGCGGTCCGGGTTCTGATGCCGCGGGTCGCGCGCGGCAGCGTCGTAGATCGTGCGCAGCACCCAGGGCGCGCGATAGTCCTCCGCGTACTCGGCGCCTTGCTGGAACACGATCTTGTGACTGGCCAAGTTGCGCTGGGCCGCTTGAAACTCCTCCAGGCCCAGGGCGCCAATCTCGATCGTCTCCGCGTTCGTTCCCATCGCCGTCGGCGTGCGGCCGTTGCGGGCTTTGGCCAGCCGCTCGGCAGATTCAGTCGTCACGATGACATTGAGCTTCTTGCCGGGGCGCAGGCTCGCCAATTCCTCCAGGTCTGCGGCCATCGCCGTGCCGGGCTGAACATCATCGACGGCAAGTACAAGCGACGGGCCGGCGAGCCCATTGGACATGCGCCGCAGCCACTGGCGAGCGTCGTTGGCAGTGAGGTTCCACTCCAATTCCGCGGCGAAGAGATTGGCCAGCGACTGGAACAGTCCAGGGCCGGAGCCCCGCAACATCAGGACAGCCAGGTCGTCGCTTTCTTGCGTGCGCAGCGCGACCTCACGCAGGCAACTGCTCTTGCCGCTTTGGGCCGCTCCCTCGATCAGCGTGAAGCTGGTGCCGGCGCGAGCCGACTTGATGGCAGCGAAGCTGCTCAGACGGGGAAACAACAGGAGCTGGGCGAAGGGCCGATCCGACGCTCCGGGACGGTCGGTCATTTCAGCCAGGAGTCTGGCGGTGGCGGAGCGCACGATGGGCACCCAGACGCCGGTTTCCCTGCCCATCAGGGCCTCGGTCGCCCACCGCATGTCCGCCGCAGCCAACGTGGCTGCGTTGACAAGCAAGCGCTTCACCTCTTTTGCTGCGTCCTCGTTGCCTGACCACAGCTGGCCCGTGTTGGCATCGTACACGCGTGTCTCACGACCATTGGTCACCACCACAAGGGGTGGTCGCGGCGTCAACTGGTTCGCGTAGCTTTGCGCTTGTTCGTAGTCCGCGAGCGTAAGCGGAAGATCCTCCCGCTTGAGTTCCACGACGGCGAGCGGGCGCTCGCCGTGCCAGATGATCATGTCCGCCCGTCCGCTCTTTTCCCATTGGGCCGCACTGTCGAAGTCGTGCGTTTCATGCCCAAGACGCACCGTGAAACGCCTTTGCTCGCTCAGTTGTGCGCGCGGGATGTTTGGGAAGGCAGCGGACAGCGCCGCTGCCAACCGGCTCTCCAGCTCGGCCTCGGGACGAACGGGGGGCGACGAGGTCGGCTGTGCTTGTTGGTCTTGTTTTGCGTGAGACATTGCAATGACTTTCTCAGGCCCAGGTCTGCAACGACTTCTGCGCCGCGTCGATTTTCTTGAGCAAAGATCGCAACGGCGGGCAATCCGGGTAGTGCGCGCTCAGCATCTGCTTCGCCTGAGTCAGGCTGCCATCGTGACGCGCGCGGTCATCCACCGGCAGTGCGCGCTCGAACGTCGAGCCCGACTCGTGGTAGTACAGCTCGAAGAACTGCTCGGAGGCCAACTCGGCACGGTTGTATTCGCGCTGCGTCCACTCGTCGAGTTCGCTGCGAACGGCGTTGACCCGGTTGTACACCCCCTTGCGCTGGTAGGTGGCTGTCAGCACCGACTTCAGCAGGCGGCCCACCTCGGCATGCGCTTCGATCGGCATGCGTCCCTTCGGACGGCGCTGCGGACCAACGAGGGTCTGCACGTAGCCGACCGAACTACGGGGCACTGCTGCCTTGCGCGTCGCCGGCGGCTTGTCCTTCCCGGCCGCCAGCTTGGCCACAGCACCAGGGCTCACGAAGAACGGCAGCATGGGGGCTGATTCGCCGCGCCACGCCTCCTCGACGACGGGTGGCGGCAACCGGTCCAGCGCAGCGGCGATGGGCTCCAGCGCGACGCCCTTGGCGATATCAGCCACTAGGTACAGGCGCGAGCCCACGTCGGGGGCGTACATGCCCGGCCACGTCGACTTAATCACCGTGAATCCGTGCTTCTCCGCCCATGCCTGGCGTTCGGCCAACTTCCCCTTGGCCGTCTCCTCGTAGGGTTCGTCGACGAACAGGTAGCGCTTGGTGTCGCGGTCGTACCAGATACTGTAGTGGTCGCGGCCCGGAATCGCGTTGCTGGATCGACCGCCGGGGAAGGCGCGGCTATGGCTCTTCGAGGGCCGTAGCCGCGTGGCCCCCATGAACTGCAACGCGCGGGCTGCGGCGCAGACGGCGCGACGTGCCTCGGACTGCGTGCGCTGCAGGTGTTCGCGCGCCAGGTGGTCAGGGCCTTCGGCGCGAAAGTGCACGAGGGCGCGATGATTCTCCAACTGGGCCAGCGTGATCAGTTCGTCCCAGGGACACGGCAGCTCCAGCGCCAGGGTCTCGCGGCCACTACTGCCGCTCTCCTTGTCCTTCCAGTACGCCGTCAGGTAGACGCGGTGGCGAGGACGCCGAGCTTCCGTGGCCGGTCGGCCGGACAACACATTGTTCGCGTGGCGGATGTTCTGGTAGCCCGCGGCCTGAGCAGCGGCGTCCAGCGCCTGCAGATGGCGCACCCCGCGTTCGACCTTGAGGGACTTGGCGAGGCGTTTGATGCCGTCCATGGTGGACGGACGAATGGCTTCACTCGACATGACAATGCTCCTGAGTTCATGACGAAACGTCACCCGTCTGCCGCTTCTCGAACCCGAACATGACATGCGGGAAGAGAGGGAGTGTCGGCAGTGCTGTCAACAGCTTTGCTATGACGGGTGGCAGGCTCCTGCCCGAAGCCTTGGCGCCATTATCGCACCGGGCGCGCCGGTGCGCGATGCGACCCACTACCCGAGCGGCGCCGTGGCCGACTTACGGATCGGCCAGCCGACGCACAGCTTCACTGCGCAGTAAACAAGGCCATTCGACCGAATATGGGCAGGGCTGGTGCAGGCGTTTGCGGTGCCACGCCGCCTGGCGTAAAATTGCGCCTGGCGCCCGCCAAAGCTCTGGACAGCTTGAAAAAGGCTCTCGTCAGTTTCCTGTGCATCGCTTCTGAACCCTCCGGGATACCGGCTGTTCGACGGCGACAAAACGTCCAGCGCCCGAACAGCAGTGGAGTATTCCTATGAGCAACTACGCTCGCTCGGCCGTCTACACGGCCTCCCAAGCACTCGCCACGCAGGGCCTAACGGTCAAGCGCTCTCATCTCACCGAAGTCGTCGCAGCATTACTGGGTTACCGCACCCATGCCGCGCTGACAGCGGACGAGGCGGATACCACACGCGAGTACCACCTCGATGACGCCGAGATCTACGTCCTCAACGTACCGCTGGGAACAGGACGCGCGCTCGAATTGGGCCTGCAGAATGGTCCTGCGGTCGTTCAGGCGTGTACCGCCGTATTGAAAGCCGGTGCTGGCCAGGCCGGCGTGTACGAGAGCGTTGCCGACTTCTACGACTCCCATGCCCGCGAGTCCCTGGCGCAGGCAATCTACGATTCGGACGACGTGGCTGGGGCAATGGCTGAAAGCAACGCGTCGTTCCCAAACGAGCCCGAGATGGAAGACGCGTGCCCCGCGACTTCGGACCTGTGGGCAGCTCGGGACGAGTGGACCATCGAAGCTGCAGGTGACCTGACGGGTGAATACGATCCCGAGGGCGATCGCATGTTCAACGGCGACACGCTGAACTGCCGAGGCTGGCTGACTTACCGCAAGGCAGGCCGGGCAGGGTTGGTGTTTGGCGAGGCGGGTGGCTCCGGCGGCGCGGATGACAGCTGGCGTGACCAGGACCATGAGGATGAACTGGCCTACCGTCAGAGTCTCGAAAACGGCCAAGCGGGCAGCTGAAGACTGTCAAGGTCTGTCGCGGATGGTTCTACTGCTTGCATTTCGGCGCGAGTGTGTTACATTGCATCGAACAGTAGAACTATCCGCACTAAATGAACCGCCCGCTTGGCACCCTAGCCAAAGTCCACACCGCCGTAGTTTTTCGCGATCAGGCCCCGAAGGAGGGGCCTGACGGCAATGTGCGCGCATTGGCCATCCGAGACTTGGTGGCTGGCAAACCCCTGCGCTGGAACGAGCTGCCGCGCCTGCACGTGCAGGAGCGGCATCTTTCGCACTGCCTTCAACGCGGCGACGTCGTGATCCCGTCACGGGGTGACTATTACAAGGCCTGGCTTTTCGAAGGCGCCGAGGATCCGGTGTTTCCCGTGGGCCAACTCAGCGTGATCCGGCCGGACACCCAGCTGGACGCGCGCTACCTGGTCTGGCTGCTGAACAAGCCGTCGACGCAAAAGCGCATTTCTCTGCTGTTGACGGGCACCACGATCAAGGCGCTGACCAAAGCTACGCTTCTTTCGTTGGAAGTGGAAGTTCCGCCTATGGCGAAGCAGCGCCAGATAGCCGAACTCGACCAGACGACACAGGAGATCCTGGCCATTCGACATCGCCTGAACGAGATCGACCGGACCGAGACCGCCTACGTGACGCGGCAAGCACTGCGCGGTGGAGCCGCACATGCTTGACCTCGCGCGACAAGATGCCATTCGGTCTGCAGTTCTCCAAGCCTGCGACGCGTTCCGCGGAATGTGCGGGCCGATGGAGTACCGAGACCTTGTGCTGGCAATGCTGCTGGTAAGGTTCCTATCTGACGTTGCGTCTTCGCAAGGCGACCAGGCCGCCGTAATCGCTGGCGACTCCTCCTATTGCGTGCCCGACGAGTCCCGTTTCGGCCGCCTCGTCGCTGCGCGCGACAGCGCTGGCTTGGGAGAACGTATCGATGCGGCCCTTGCTGCCATCGAACGGGCCAACTCTGGCCTGCACGGCGTTTTCCAGGGCATCAGCTTCAACTCGACCGTGCTCGGCAACTTAGAGCAGAAGGAGCGTGTGCTTGGCCGTTTGCTGGATGCGGTCGACGTCAGCGCTTTGAACTTCGGCGAGGGCGGCAGCCTGGCGAAGGAAGGTGCTGCCTTTGCGTGTGATTCGCTGATCAGACATACCGCAGAAATCGGGGGAAGGTGGGGCGGTGAGTTCTACACCCCGCCCGAGTTGTCCCAACTGCTGGCACGTTTGATGGAACCCACGAGCGGCGAGGCCATCGGTGACCCCTGTTGTGGAACAGGTTCGCTGCTGATCGCGTGCAGTCAGTTCGCCAGGGCGAGGTCGGGGCAGGGCGGGTGCACCCTCTTTGGCCAGGAGAAGAACGGCTCGACTTGGGCGCTGGCCAAGATGAACATGGTTCTCCATGGTGAGACCCATCATCAGCTCGAATGGGGCGACACCCTGCGCGATCCCAAGCTGCTCGATGCCGCTGGCGGGCTGACGCGCTTCGATGTCGTCGTTTCCACTCCCCCGTTCTCGCTGCGCGACTGGGGGCACGAGATGGCGGAGAGAGACGTCCACCAGCGCTATCGGCGCGGGATTCCCCCGCGGATGGCCGGCGATTACGCGTTTATCAGCCACATGGTCGAGACGCTCGCGCCGGCGACGGGCCGCATGGCGGCAGTCGTGACCTTGGGTGTGCTCTTTCGAACTGGGGCAGAACGGCAGATCCGAGAGCAACTCGTCCGCGAAAACCTGATCGATGCTGTGATTGCCTTGCCAACCAAGATGTTCGCTCATACGGCCATCCCGGTTGCGATTCTCGTGCTGCGCAAGCGGAAGGCTGATGACGGCGTGATGTTCATCGACGCCAGCCACACCTATCAACATGGGAAGACGCAGAACGTGCTGCGCGAGTCCGATCTGAAAGTGATCGAGGACATCTACCGTCGGCGGCAAGACGTTGAGCCATACGCACGCCTCGTCGATCCAGCCGAGATCGCGGCGAACGACTTCAACCTCAGCGTGGCTCGGTATGTGGCGGCCGCGGCAGATGAGGAACCGGTGGACCTCGACGCCCTGCGAGCCGAGCGGATTCAGCTCAAGTCTGAGCTGGCGCGGCTGGAAGCCAAGCTGTCAGCGTTGCTAGTGGAGGCTGACATGCATAACTTGACAGTATTCACGTAATGAATTTATACTTCATGTACTGAAGTAAAGTTGCCGATAATGAAGTTGAATTTTGACTTAGTTGATCCCCGCGAGCGCGGCAGTCTTATGTTGCGCTGGCGGCGCGCTTTTGGTTGGTCCGTTGCGGACGCTGGTCGGATGATCGGTACTTCGACGCGGACAGTAGCGGCGATTGAGAGCGGGGCGCAGCTGATGACTGATGAGAAGTGGACCCGCTTGGTCAGTCACGTGCCGGACAGCCAAGAAATGGCTTCGCCTGCTGAACTGGTTGTAGTTCTTTCGCCAGAACAAGCGCCCATTGACGTCGTGTCTAGCGACAACTTCGAAGCCCTGGAAGTTGCCGACGATCAGTACAGCGCGATCATCGCTTCGCGGGCGGTGGATCGCACCTCCGGAGCACCGTACCTACATCGGCAGCGGTTTCTAGTGCGCGGCAACGAACACGTATTGAGGGCTGCGATGCGGTGGCAAGCGGCTGCAGATGCGCGGGATTTGAGCACGGCCGAGCATGCCCATCGGTGGATGATGCGCCGGGTACTCCAAGGCGAGCTGAAGAACCCGCAGCTTACCGAACTCAAGCGAGCTGTTAGCGCAGCGAACGAGGAATTGAAGGGGCTGGGACTGGACGGCGATGAGGGAGAGCGCCAGCGTCTCATCCGTAAACTCGACATAGCCATTGCCGAACTCATGCAAGAGGCGGCGAAGGGTGTTCTTGTCTAGTGGCTGCGGCAAAAAGCACTACGCCACCCAAAGGGTGGCGCAGGCTCTGGTACGTCAGGGGCATCACCAATTTCAGCTTCGCGAGCCTATTTGCACCTTGCTGAGCGCAAGGTTTGGGAGCGGCTTTTCCTGCCGTTTATGAAGTAAGTATAGCAGCGAAGGAACCGTAGGTCAAATGCCTCATATTCGATACCAAGACACTCTCTCCGCCGCTCGAGTGGGTGTGTTCAAGCGCGTATTCCGTACACAGTCTCCCGAGGAGACCACCGGCGCCCTGCTCTGGAACCAAGCAATCGTGATGGCCTTACACCCGCTCATCACGTCTTTCGAGGTCGCGCTACGAAATCGTATCCACGTGAGCCTTTCTCGGCAAGCGTCGCAAGCAGCTAGCCTTTCAGACTCCTTCCCATGGTACGACTCTAACCTCGGATGGCTGCACCTACAAGGCGAGACAGGCAGCAAGGTTGAGCGGCTGCTTACGGATGGTGCGGGTGTGAGACTCGCCGCGCTTCCGACGCCTGAGAGAGTCGTAAGCGCACTTTCCTTCGGCGTTTGGACGAACATTCTTGACTCGCAACTTCCAACGCCGCCAGTTGAGGTTCACACGTTTTCGGACGTTTTTTCGCACTACCCTGCAAAAAAGCCATCTAGGCACTGGGCATATGCCCCGAATCGGAAGGTTGTCGTCGAGCGGCTGAAGGATGTTAGAGCCTGGCGAAACCGCCTGTCACACTGCAAACCCGTGTGGTCCGAGGGCTGGTTTCGAGCCAGTCCTACGCAGCATTGGCAGGATATGCTGAGAAGAGTTCGCAGCCGTCGGCAGGAGCTCGAAGAAGTCCTCGGGTGGATGTGCCCTGACACCCTCGCCGTATGTCGGCAAAGTTTCCCCGGTCGCCTGTTGGATGGCGTGGCCACCGAGGAAGCTGTGTATGACTATGTGCACGGGAATATGGCGGCCACGGTCGGGCCCGTCTATCCAGCACCGGACCCAACAGCCTTTGGGACCTATAAGGCGAGGACCTAGCAACGCAGCTATAAGTCAACAAAGCCGCTTGACGCTTGACGACCCGGTCTCTATGACTGGATTCTCCCATGCACTACTGTGCGGCGTGTGTGACTTGGCCTATACTCATCGAACACTCTTGCAGTTTGTGGTACCCACGGTGTACCCGCAGATTCCGAGATTGGTGGAGATTGAGTGTTGGTGCGGGTCGCGGCCGATTTTTCGATCCAGCCCCAGGCCACCAGATGCGCAAGCCCCTGACTCCTAACGGATTCAGGGGCTTTTTTATTGGCGGCCGGTTTGAGCCGGCATGTGGTGCCCGCCGGCAGCACTTGACCTGCGACCTGCATGACATGAGCCGAATGGGCCCCCAACCCCCGTCCGGTAAACGTACTGCGCTATCAAAAACAGAGCAAATGAGGCGTTAGCGGGCCCGCAGCACGGCCAGATAGCCGTCCATGTCCTTGCCGCCTTCTTCACGGATCACGCTGGGCTCCAGGCTTGACACCTCAAAGCCATGGGCGCCAGCCAGCCGGTGGATGTAGGCCACCGAATGCGCATAGCGGCGTGTCGGGCGCAGCACCAGGTCCTGCGCTTCGCTGGTCTCGAAGGAGAAGGCAAACAGGCTGCCGGGACGGACCGCCTTGCGGGTGGCCTCAAAGACTGCTTCCAGCGCGCCCACATAGATGAACACATCGGTGGAAACCACCAGGTCAAAGCGTGCGGTGTGTGGATGCAGGAAGTCGGTGAGGTCGCTGCAAACCAGGTCATCGTAGAGGTTGCGCCTGCGCGCCATCTCAAGCATCTTCGGCGACAGGTCCACACCGGTCATGCTGCGTGCCAGTGGCTTGAGCAGCGGCCCGCACAGCCCGGTGCCGCAACCCAGGTCCAGTACATCCAGGCCTTGCGGCGGATCGCACCTGAAAATCTGTTCGCAGAGCAGGGCGGGGGTGCGGTATTTCAGGCGTCCCTGCAGGTGGTCATCGAAGTGGTCGGCATACCAGTCGAACAGGCTCACGACATAGTTGCTGGGCGCTGTGGCGGGCGCGGCATCGGCACCGAGCGACGCCAGTGCATAGCTGAGCTCGGCCCGGTCGCCACCGAGTTCCAGCGCGCGCCGGAAGGCGCTGGCCGCTTCTTCGGGGCGCTTGAGCATCAGCAGCGTTTCGGCGCGGTCCGAGTGCGTTTTGGCGGTGCCTGGCTCGAGTTCGATGGCGCGGTCGTAGTCCTGCAGCGCCTGATCCAGAATTTTCAGGCCTGCCAGCAGGCCCGCACGGGTGGCGAGCGTTGCAGGCACGTCGGGGTTGATGCGCAGGGCGCGGTCGAGCACGGCGATACAGTCCTGGGGCGGCTTTTTCAGCTTGTGCATGACAAAGGCCTGGCGTACCAGCGCCTGTTCGTAGTCGCCTTTGAGTTGCACCGCGCGGCTGTAACAGGCCAGAGCCTCTTCAAAGCGGTCGACGTGCTGGAACGTCAGTCCCCGGTGGTAATACGCTTCCGGGAAATCAGGAGCGATCTGCAAAGCCCTCTCGATGCTCTCGATCGCTTCCTGCTGTCGTTCCAGGGCAAACAGGGCGTGGCCGCGGTTGTTCAGGACTTCCGGATTGCCGGGCCTAAGCCGCAGCGCAGCGTCGTAGTCTTCCAGCGCCTGCTCCAGGCGACCCAGGTTGTGCAGGCAAAAGCCCCGGTGAATGAAGGCCTCCGCCAGATCGGGCTGAAGCTGCAGTGCCTCGTCCAGCGCGGGCGCCGCCTCCTCGTAACGTCCAAGAAAACGCAGTGCCTTGCCGCGCGTGAGGAGGCAACGGGCATTGGCCGGCTGAATCGCGAGGGACTCGTCGCAGCGCTGCAGGGCCTTGTCGTGCAGCCCCAGATAAAAAAAGACCTGCCCCAGATTGGCCAGCGCGTCGGCATCGCCGGGCGCCAGCGTCAGGCTGGATTCAATCAGCCGTCTTGCGTAGAACTGATTGCCCTTCTGGCTCACGATCACGCCCAGAAGATGAAGCG
>CALRTF020000034.1:0-24726 GCA_943370985.1 Paenacidovorax caeni | reverse complement strand
AGGGGCTGGCGCAACTCGCGACGCGGGGCACCCTGGGTGTGACCGACATTGCCGAAAAAGTGCAGGGCAATGTCTACAAGGCCGTTGCCGCGCCTTTCGGCAAAGCCGGGCAGAAGTTTGTGGACCGCGAAACGGGCGCGTCCGGTGTCCGCAAAACCGGTATCACCGGACTGGTTTACAGCAGCATCCGCGGCGTGACACGTCTGGCCGGCGGCGCGGTGGATGCCGCGCTGTCGCGCGCCGCGCCGCGCGTGACCGCCAAGCCATCGTCGCCGCAGCGTGAAGCCATGCTGTCGGCCCTGAACGGCGTTCTGGGTGACCAGCTCGAGGACAGTGGCAACCCGCTGGCCATCACCATGTCTGTGCGGCGGGACGGCCTCGCGCTGCCGCTGGACCGTGCGGCCCTGGCGGCGCGCCTGCCCGCGGCCACCGGCAAGATCCTTGTGCTGGTGCACGGCCTGTGCATGAACGACCTGCAGTGGCGAGCCGCAGCCGGCCAGCCCGATCTGGGTGAACAGCTGGCGCAGGCGCTGGGCTACACCCCGGTCTATCTGCAGTACAACACCGGCCTGCACACCTCCGTCAACGGCGGGCAGCTGGCCACGCTGCTCGAGCAGCTGTTGCAGGCCTGGCCGCAGCCGGTGCAAAGCCTGAGCCTGCTGACCCACAGCATGGGCGGGCTGGTGGCGCGTGCCGCCTGCCACAGCGCCGCAGCGACCGGCCTGGCGTGGCCGGCACGGCTTGAACATCTGGTGTTCCTGGGCACGCCGCACCATGGCGCGCCGCTGGAAAAACTCGGCAACTGGGTGGACACCGCGCTGGCCGGCAACCCGGTCACGCGGCCTTTTGCGGCCATCGGCCAGCTGCGCAGCGCCGGCATCACCGACCTGCGTTACGGCCATGTGTTGCCCGCCGACTGGCAGGATGCGGACCGCTTTGCCGCCGGCCCCGACGGGCGGCAGCCGGTTCCGCTGCCGCAGGGTGTGGCCTGTTTTGCGGTGGCGGCGACGCTGGGTCCTGCGCCTGCCGCGGCCGGCGTTTCCTCGCTGAATGCGGCGCTGGGCGACGGCCTGGTGCCGCTGGCCAGCGCACTGGGCCGGCACGCCGATGCGGCGCGCAGTCTGGACTTCCCGGCCCGGCGGCAATGGATAAGCGCGGACACCGGCCACATTGCGCTGATGCACAGCCCGCAGGTGGCGGCGCAAGTGCTGCGCTGGCTCGCCTGAGGGTGGTTTTCGGCGCACCCTGCCAGCTAATGCGGAGCTAATTGAGCCCGGTCAAGATACAGCTTCCACCACCTCATCCCCGCCCGCCATGGACACCTTGCCTGAACACCTTGCCCGCGCCATCCTGTTCGCTGTCGGCCTGATCGCCGCTTTGGTGTTGTGGGCGCTGCCGCCGGCCGAAGGCGCATTGCTGCTGCACCACCAGTTCCTGATTGCCGTGCTGGCCGCGGCCTTGCTGGGCGCGGCGCTGTTCCGCGGAATCCGTCCGGCCGTGGTTATCGCGGGCCTGCTGAGCCAGGCCGGCTTTGTCGGTATCGCGCTGGCCACGCCGGATTTCGGCGCGACCACCGCCCTCTACCTGAACCTGGCCGGCATGGCCGCGCTGCTGTGTGCCGGCGCCCTGCTGCTGGCAGCGGCCCGGCAGCAGGCGCGCTGGGACGGCGGGCGGCCGCAGCAGCGGAGTTTGTGATGCGTGTGCTGCTGGTTGAAGACGACGACATGATTGGCCGCAGCCTGCAGCAGGCGCTGGAAACCAATGGCTGGTCGGTGGACTGGGTGCGCGACGGCCTGCTGGCCCAAAGCGCGCTGGCCGACGGCAACTACGCCTGCGTGCTGCTGGACCTGGGCCTGCCCAAGCGTGACGGCATGGAGGTGCTGCGCCATGCACGCACGCGCGGCGACGCGACGCCGGTGCTGGTGCTGACCGCGCGCGACGGCCTGCAGGACCGCATCGGCGGGCTGGACCTGGGCGCCGACGACTACCTGGTCAAGCCTTATGAATTCGGCGAGCTGCTGGCACGCATGCGCGCCGTCATCCGTCGCCGCGACGGCAGCGCGCATTCGGTGATCGGCAACGAGGTGGTCAAGCTGGACCTGACGACACGCGAGGTGCAGGTCAACGGCGAAGCCTCGGCCCTGTCTGCGCGTGAGTACGCGCTGCTGCATGCGCTGCTGGAGCGGCCGGGCGCCATCCTGTCGCGCGACCAGCTCGAAAACCGCATTTACGGCTGGGGCGAGGAAGTCATGAGCAATGCGGTCGACGTGCTGATCCACGGCATGCGCAAAAAACTCGGTGCGGACGTGATTCGCAATGTGCGCGGCCTCGGCTGGCGCATCACCGCCACGGCCCCTGCGGGCACACCCGCATCTTCCACCGGAGACGGCACATGATGATTCACGTTTTTCCCGCGGGCCGCCTGTGCTCGCTGCGTCGCGCGCTGCTGCTGTGGCTGCTGCCGGTGTTTCTTCTGGTGGGCGCTGCATCCGCCGGCTTCGCCTACTGGAGCTACAACCGCATGGTGAACACCTTCATGGATGACCAGATGCAGTTGCTGGGCGACTCCATTGTGACGCAGGGCCAGGACGTGATGCTGCCGCCCCTGACCGGGGAACGGGTGCACAAGTGGGGCAGCTACGTGGTTCAGGTGTTCGATGCCGCCGGACAGGTTCGCTTCAACTCGTGGCCCGATATGCCCGCGCAGCTGCAGTCGGGTGCCGGCTTTCACAGTGTTCGGGCCGATGGCACGCCCTGGCGCGTATACACCACGGGCATGAATGAGGCGAACGGGCCGCGCCGTGTTCAGGTGCTGCAAAGCGGAGACTTTCGCAGGCACCTGGCGGCCGAGCGGGTCGGTGTCGCCATCCTGCCGGTGCTGGTGCTGCTGCCGCTGTCCGCTTTCATCCTCTGGTGCGTGGCGGCCATGATGTCGCGGGCCATTGCCGACATTGCGCGCCAGACTTCGGCACAGGACGAACACAGCATCACCGAGCTGCCGCTGGACCGGGTGCCGAGCGAGATTGCGCCGCTGGTGCATTCCTTCAACAGCCTGCTGACACGTTTGCGTGATGCCTTTGCCACGCAGCGGCGTTTTGTGCAGGACGCGGCGCATGAGTTGCGCACACCGATCACCGCGGTGAGCCTGCAGCTGGAGAACCTGCGCGGCGACTTTGCGGCCGGTGCGCCGGCCCAGCGTTTTGCCCAGCTCGAAGCCGGCGTGTTGCGGGCCCAGCGCCTGGTGGACCAGCTGTTGCGGCTGTCGCGCCAGGAGTCCGCCCCCGAGTCCACACGCAGCCCGGTGAATGTGCACCAGGTGCTGCACGAGAGCATCACCACGCTGATCACGCTGGCCGACCAGCGCGGCATCGATCTCGGCCTGGAGACCTCCGGCGTGCCGGTGGAGTCGGCCATGTTGAGCTGCTCCAGCGCCGACCTGCGCAGCGTGGTCGACAACATGATCGAAAACGCCCTGCGTTATTCGCCGGAGGGCGCGGTGGTCGATGTGCGTGTGCTGAGCCAGCAGGGCAAGCTGGCCATCGAGGTGGCAGACACCGGACCGGGCATCCCTCCGGAATTGCTGTCACGCGTGTTCGACCGTTTCTTCCGCGTGCCCGGCAGCGATACGCGCGGCAGCGGGCTGGGCCTGGCTATTGCGCAGTCGGCGGCGCAGCGTTGCGGCATGTGCATCACACTGCGCAACCGCGACGACCGCAGCGGCCTGATTGCGCGCGTCGAGACCGTGTGAGCGCCTTGCTCATCGTCAGCTAAGACTTCGCTCATGGTCGCCTAATTGGCGGCGCCTACAGTTGATTCATCGATGAGACGCACCCCATAAACGACTCACCGAGACCGGAAAAGGGAGGTGGCAAGAAAGCCCCTCCCGCCCGGAATGTTTATCAACTTTGTTTAAGGACTTCTCCATCATGAACACGAAATTTTTCGCTTCCGCCCTGATCGCTGCTGCCAGCCTCGCCTCCGTCAATGCTTTTGCCGCCGGCGCCGATGGCGGCATCGACACACCCGCCTTCAGCACCGTGAGCAGCGTCTCGCGTGCCGAAGTCCGCGACCAGGCAGGGTCTGCCCGTCTGGGCCCGGTCACGGCCAGCGCCCATGTCGATGGGGGCTCTGCCCTCGCGACCGCTGCTGCAGCCGCCGTGCGCAACCGTGCCGATGTGCGTGCCGAGGCCGTGCAGACGCGTTCGGCCGCCCTGGGTGACAGCGCCCCCGGCCGCGGCTGAACACCGGCTGCAACGCAGCACTCAGACACAAAAGCCCGGTCCTTCCCGGGCTTTTTTTTTGGCCGCCGCCAGCCGGCCGGCCTGGACCGTCCCGCCCGGTCTGGCTGGCGCGATAATCAGGGCTTGAAATAGCCTTACAGCGCCCCTAGCTCAAGGGGCGTTTGTCTTATTCCCCCTGATTTCAAAGAACCATCATCATCACCATGAGCAAGCAAACCCTTTCCTTCCAGGCCGAAGTCGCCCAGTTGCTCAAGCTGGTCACGCATTCGCTGTATTCCAACCCCGACATCTTCCTGCGCGAACTGGTCTCGAATGCCTCGGACGCCTGCGACAAGCTGCGTTTTGAAGGCCTGAACAGCCCGGCGCTGTACGAAGACACGCCCGACCTCGATGTGCGCGTGAGCTTCGACAAGGCGGCCAAAACCATCACCATCACCGACAAGGGCATCGGCCTGTCACAGATCGAGGCGGTCGAGCACCTGGGCACGATTGCCAAAAGCGGCACCCGCGACTTCATGGCCAAACTCTCGGGCGACCAGAAAAACGACGCGCAGCTGATCGGCCAGTTCGGCGTCGGCTTTTATTCGGGCTTCATCGTGGCCGACAGGATCACGGTGGAAAGCCGCCGCGCCGGCCTGCCGGCGTCCGAAGGCGTGCGCTGGAGCAGCGCCGGCACGGGTGACTTCGAGGTCGAGACCATGGAGCGCAAGGAGCGCGGCACCAGCGTGATCCTGCACCTGAAGGACGACGCCAGCGAGTACCTCAACACCTGGAAACTCAAAAGCATCATCAGCAAGTACTCCGACCACATCTCGCTGCCCATCCTGATGAAGAAGGAAGAATGGAAAGAGGGCGAAAACGACCAGCCCGGCGAGATGGTCACCACCGACGAGTGGGAAACCGTGAACCAGGCCGCGGCCTTGTGGACGCGTGCCAGGAAGGACATCACGCAGGAGCAGTACGACGAGTTCTACAAGCAGATCAGCTACGACAGCCAGGCGCCGCTGGCCAGCACCCACAACCGTGTCGAAGGGGCGACCGAATACACGCAGCTGCTCTACATCCCGGCCAAGGCGCCCATGGACCTGTTCAACCGCGACAAGGCGGCCGGCGTCAAGCTGTATGTCAAGCGCGTCTTCATCATGGACGATGCGCAGGCGCTGCTGCCGGTCTATCTGCGTTTCGTCAAGGGCGTGGTTGATTCGGCCGACCTGCCGCTCAACGTCTCGCGCGAGCTGCTGCAGGAAAGCCGTGCCGTCAAGGCCATCCGCGAGGGCTGCACCAAACGTGTGTTGTCCATGATCGAGGACCTGGCCGCCAACGAGCCGGAAAAGTTTGCCAGCTTCTACGCGGAGTTCGGCGCCGTGCTCAAGGAGGGCCTCGGCGAGGACTTCGCCAACCGCGAGCGCCTGGCCAAGCTGCTGCGTTTTGCCAGCTCGACCACCGACACCGTCAGCGTCGGTCTGGCCGACTACAAGGCGCGCATGAAGGACGGCCAGGACGCGATTTATTACATCACGGCCGACACCCAGGCCGCCGGCAAGAACAGCCCGCAGCTCGAGATTTTCCGCAAGAAGGGCATCGAGGTGCTGCTGATGACCGACCGGGTCGACGAGTGGGCGCTGAACTACCTGCACGAGTTCGACGGCACGCCGCTGCAGTCCGTCGCCAAGGGTGCGGTGGATCTCGGCAAGCTGCAGGATGAGGACGAGAAAAAAGCCGCGGAAGAAGCGCAGACCCAGTTCAAGCCGGTGCTCGACAGGCTCAAGGAGGCCTTGAAAGACAAGGCCACCGACGTGCGCGCCACCACCCGCCTGGTCGATTCACCGGCCTGCCTGGTGGTGCAGGACGGCGACATGTCGACGCAGCTGGCCCGCATGCTCAAGCAGGCCGGGCAGGCCGCGCCAGAGGTCAAACCGATTCTGGAAGTCAACGCCCAGCACCCGCTGGTGAAAAAACTCGAGGGCAGCGCGCATTTCGACGACCTGGCGCACATTCTGTTTGACCAGGCGCTGCTGGCCGAGGGCGGTATGCCTGATGACCCGGCGGCTTATGTGAAGCGGGTCAACGCGCTGCTGCTGTAAGGGCGCGAAAAGCGGGGTAAAGCTGGTTTAATTGCCGGATGCTCACTGGCGAACTCAAATCAAAAATTGACCAAATCTGGAATGCCTTCTGGTCAGGAGGCATTGCCAACCCGCTGGAGGTGATCGAGCAGATCACCTACCTGCTGTTTCTGCGCCGGCTGGACGACCTGCACACTCTTGAGGAAAACAAGGCCACCCGCCTCAAGCGGCCCATGGAGCGCCGCGTTTTCCCCGAAGGCAAGGATGCCCGGGGCATGGGGTTCGAATCCCTCCGTTGGAGCCACTTCAAGAACGCTGCACCATCGGAGATGTTCGTCATCGTCGGCGAACATGTGTTTCCGTTTCTGCGCACGCTGAGCGTCAATGGGTCTGGCGAAGGTTCCACCTACGCCCACCACATGAAGGACGCGCGCTTCACCATTCCGACGCCTGCCCTGCTGGCCAAGGTGGTGGATCTGCTGGACGCGGTGCCCATGGACAACCGCGACACCAAGGGCGACCTGTATGAGTACATGTTGGGCAAGATCGCCAGCGCCGGGCAGAACGGCCAGTTCCGCACGCCAAGGCACATCATCCAGCTGATGGTGGAAATGACCGCCCCCACACCGCAAGACGTGATTTGCGATCCGGCCAGTGGCACCTGTGGCTACCTTGTGGCGGCGGGGGAGTATCTGCGTGAGAACCATGAGTCGCTGTTCCACGATGCCAGGCTGAACAAGCATTTCAACCACGGCATGTTCCACGGCTACGACTTTGACAACACCATGCTGCGCATCGGCAGCATGAACATGTTGTTGCACGGGGTGGAGAACCCGGCCATCACTTACCGCGATTCGCTGGCGCAAGACCATGGCGGCGAAGAGGGCCGGTACAGCCTGGTGCTGGCAAATCCGCCTTTCGCCGGCAGCCTCGACTACGAGAATGTCGCCAAGGACTTGCTGCAAACCGTCAAGACCAAAAAGACCGAGCTGCTGTTCCTCGCGCTGTTCCTTCGCCTGCTCAAGCCCGGCGGCCGCGCCGCGGTCATCGTGCCTGATGGGGTGTTGTTCGGTAGCAGCACCGCGCACAAGACGCTGCGCAAGATGCTGGTTGAAGAGCAGAAGCTCGATGGCATCGTCAGCCTGCCCGGCGGCGTGTTCAAGCCCTATGCAGGCGTCAGCACCGCGATCCTGTTCTTCACCAAAACCAACAGCGGCGGCACCGACTATGTGTGGTTTTACGACATGTTGGCCGACGGCTGGAGCTTGGATGACAAGCGCCAGCCACTGCTCTCTGAGGATAAATTAGGCCTCCAGCCCTTGCGGGACGGGCGCAAGCAGCTATCAAAAGAAGAGCAATTGAAGAACAACCTGCCGGATGTTCTGGCGCGCTGGCGCACTTTGCGATCGGCGCAGGCTGATCGGGGTGCGGCTGGGTCCGTTCGGGCTGAGCCTGTCGAAGCCTCTCCCGAACTGTCCCGCCCCCGCACCGCGCAAAGTTTCTGCGTTCCCAAAGCGGATATCGCTGCCAATGGCTACGACCTGAGCATCAATCGCTACCGGGAAGTGGTGCACGCCCAGGTGCAGCACCGCGCACCACAGGAGATATTGGCTGAGCTAGCCAGTCTGGAAGACGAGATTGCGCGGGGGATGAAGATGCTGGAAGGGATGTTGAAGTGAAATCAGCGTTCCCCACGGTCAAGCTTTCTGAAATTGCCTATCTGAACCCGACCTTGGGTGGCCGACTGCCTGAAGATGAACTCGTTTCCTTTGTTCCAATGGCGTCCGTGAGCGCTGAGACAGCGAAAGTCGAGACTACACAAGACAGACCGTACTCTGAAGTCTCGAAAGGCTTTACTCCGTTTTTGAGCGGGGACGTGCTTTTCGCCAAAATCACACCGTGTTTCGAAAACGGAAAGATTGCGCAGGCGAATCTGCCCCGGCAAAACGGGTTTGGTTCGACTGAGTTTCATGTGGTTCGTTCGCGCCCGGGAGTTTCCGATGCGCGCTACTTGCATCATTACCTGCGCTTGAAGGAGGTGCGAACCGAAGGGCGGAGGCGGATGACGGGTAGCGGTGGGCAACGGCGGGTACCTGCGAGCTTTTTGTCTGAACTTCGCATCCCTGTTCCGTCACTGGACGAACAACGGCACATCGCAGCCGTCCTGGACCAGGCCGAAACCCTCCGAACCCAACGCCGCGTCGCATTGGCTCAACTCGACAGCCTCACGCAGTCCCTCTTTCTCGATATGTTTGGTGATCCGGTAGCGAACGACCGGAGATGGCCGGAAGCACTGACCTTGGGCGAAGTCGCTGACATTGCTTCGGGTGTGACCAAAGGGCGCAAGCTTGAAGGCAAGATCACGCGTGAATTGCCTTACTTGGCGGTGGCTAATGTTCAGGATAAGTCTTTGCGCTTGGACGGGGTCAAGAGCATCGACGCTACGGAAGATGAAATTCAACGCTATCGTCTGCAAAGAAATGACCTCCTGCTGACCGAAGGCGGTGATCCCGATAAGCTCGGCCGTGGCACGCTCTGGAATGATGAGTTGCCTGAGTGCATTCACCAAAACCACATCTTTCGAGTGCGACTTACCACGCGGCTTTTGACTCCGCTGTTCCTGAATTGGATCGTCGGTAGCTCACGCGGGAAAAAGTACTTTTTACGATCTGCCAAGCAAACAACGGGCATTGCGTCTATCAATATGACGCAATTAAAAGGCTTCCCTTTGCTGGTGCCCCCACTCGCCCTCCAGCAAACCTTCGCTATCCGCATCCAGGCTATCGAAGCCCTCAAAGTCACCCACCGCGCAGCTTTGAACGAACTGGACGCGCTGTTTTCCTCATTGCAGCACCAAGCGTTCAGTGGTGAACTGACTCAATCGGCCTCTCCGGTTCAGGTCCTGCGCACCAAGGCGCATGACTTCAGCGAGCTGTGCAAGCTGGATGCCGGCAAAGGTCTTGAGGCGCTGATTTATGTGGCCAGGCGCATGCCCGAACATCATTTCTACAAATCGCTCAAGGCGCTGTACTTTGCAGACAAGCACCAGCTTGAGCACCAGGGGCGCCTGATTTACGGTGAAACCCATTGCGCGCTGCCCATGGGGCCGGTGCCGCAAGCCGCTTATGACGCAGCCAAGGTGTTGAGCGGCGAGTTGCTGGTCAGCGCCTTTGACGACGACGGCTTGCGTGCTTCATTGCGGCGTACCGACAAGGAGTTGATCCCGCTGCGTGATGCCGACCCGGCAAAGCTCAGCACTGAAGAACGCGCAAGCCTGGACTGGGCCATCTCTTATGTGGCGCCCATGAGCTTTGACCAGGTCAAGACGGCGTCGCATGATTCGGCTTATGAGCGCACGCCGCGCAACCAGCCCATCCAGCTGGAGCACATGATTGAAATGCTCCCTGAGGCGGCGAAACAGCAGTTCTTTGCTTAGACAAGGAAGCACATTCCACGGGTGCTGTGGAATGTGCTTGAAGAGTTAAAAGATTTAACTCAAAATTGACCTCATAAGAACAAATTACGTCGTATTGTGCGTGTCAAGTGATATTCTGTTCTCTTGGGAACAGTTTCTGCCTTCTAACGGCTTCTGTTAGCTAACAGAATCTCCTTGGCAAGCAGATACTGTTCTTATGAGGTCAAAATACATGACAAATCGCAGAATTTGCCGTAAAGTGACCTTATGAGGTCAAATAATGCAAGTTAAGGTTCAGAGTCTGCCCGCGCTCGCTGATGCACTGATGGGCGAGCGCAAGCTTCAGGGTTTGTCCCGGGAGCAGGCCGCCGCCGTCTGCAACGTGAGTGAGTCCTTCATTCGGGATGCCGAGAGCGATCCGGGCCGCTGTTCGCTGATCAAACTGTTGCAGCTCACCGAGGGCTTGGGCTTGACGATGACCCTGTCGGATTGGCAAACCGTTGTTGAAACGGAAGCCAATCGCCAGGCTCCCGAACGGACTTCCTCATGATCCGCTTGCGCGTCTGGGCCAGCGTCAGGCCCATGGGCTGGTTTGGTCACGAAGCCGGCGAGTATTTTTTTGAATACGACCCGCAATGGCTGGAGCAGCCCGGAGGCTATGTGCTGGCGCCTCAATTTGCGCTGGTCGGCACCCGCTTCACCGGTCCGCTGGTACGCAGTTTTTTCGAGAACCTGTTGCCCGAGGGCACGGCGCTCGAAGACGTGATCGCGGCACTGGCCCTGCGTGACCCTTCCCCGTTTGAGCTGCTGGGCCTGCTGGGCAAGGAGCTTCCGGGTGTTTTGTCGTTGTTGCCCGAAGGTGCTCAGCCCACTTTGCAACAGCAGTACCGCGCGCTTCCCTATGAGACATTGAGCGAACGTATCCGCAGCCAGACCCCGCTGCTGGTGTCGAACGAGCAGGCCACCATGTCGCTGGCTGGCGCTCAGGAAAAGATGGGGCTGCGTTTTGACAAACGCACCAACCAGCTGTCTGAAAGCGTGGGCACATCGCCCACGACCCATATCCTCAAGCCGGATACGCGCCAGGTGCGCTACCAGCCCAGTGCGCTCAATGAATACGCATGCATGAAGCTGGCGAAAGCATTGAAGCTGCCGGTGAATGACGTGTGGTTCTTGCGCGTGCCCGAACCGGTGTACATCGTCGAGCGCTACGACCGCCGCGACGTCGCGGGAAACATCGTGGGCCTGCATCAGTTTGACGGCTGCCAGTTGCTGGGCCATGGCTCCGGGTGGAAATATGAGCGTCAGGGGGGCTTGGTGAGTGTGCCCAAGCTGGTGGCCGCCTTGCGCGCCTTGACCGTCCGCGGCAGCGATTTGCTGAAGCTGCAGCAGTGGGTCATGTTCAATTACCTGATTGGCAATGCGGACGCGCATGCCAAAAATTTGTCGGTGCTGGTGGATGGCAAGGGTTTCAGCCTGGCGCCGTTTTACGACCTGTTGTGCGTACGTGCCTATGGCGACACGGGGCTGGCGCTGTACATCGGCGACGAGGAGACTTTTGATGCGGTGGGCGCCCATTCCTGGGAGGCGCTGTGCAAGGATTGCGGCTTTCGCCTGCCTGAAACATTAAAGGGATTGCGCAAGATGGCGCAAGACTTCTTGCCTGCATGGGAAAAGACAAAGGCGGTCATCATCGAGAAGCTGGCGCCAACTGCAAGTGAGCTTGAGTTGCTTGACAAAATGACCGCCGTGTTTGAGATGCACAGCGCGCATGCGCTATCCATGACGGACCCCTGAGCGCCGGTCATACCAGAACGAAAGAGGCGGAATAAAACAATGACAAGCTCCAATTTTTCGTTCTTGCAGACGCAATGGCCTGCCTTGTGCTCCGAAGCCCGCAAGGCCGAGCAGGCCGCTTTGAATGATGCACGCACTTCCTGCTTTTATGCACGCAGGACGCTGGAGCTGGCGGTGATCTGGCTTTTTGAGGCTGAGGGCGGTCGTGGCGGGACGTTGAAAATGCCCTACAAGCCTGACCTGTCGGCCTTTCTGTTTGAGCCCAGTTTCAAGGTGCTGGTCGGGCCGGCTCTCCACGCGAAGATGGAGCTGATCCGCAAGCAGGGCAACAACGCTGTACACAGCACCCGGCCAGTCTCGACACAGGATGCGCTCGCGGTATTGCGGGAGCTGTTTCAAGTGGCTTTCTGGCTGGCGAGACATTACGGCCGCAATGTGGCCCAACGGCCCGAGGCAAGCCTTCAGTTTCGTGCAGAGTTGCTGCAGCAACCCGAAAGGCCAGAGGCAAAGTTGGAACCGGCGCAAAGCCAGGATGCGCTGAAAAAACTCGCCGACGAGCTGGCCGCCAAAGATGCGGCGCTGTTGTCGGCGCAGCAAAAATCGGCGTCGCTGGATGAAGAGCTGCTCAGGCTGCGGGCTGAAGTTGCTGCGGCCAAGGCGATCAACAACGCCCAGCCCGACGCGCATGACTACAACGAGGAGCAGACCCGGGATCTGTACATCGATTTGCTTCTCAAGGAGGCCGGATGGGCATTGGATCAGACACGCGACCGTGAGTTTGAAGTGTCAGGCATGCCCAACAACCAGGGGCGTGGTTATGTGGACTATGTGTTGTGGGGTGACGACGGCAAGCCGCTGGCGGTGGTGGAAGCCAAGCGCACCCGGCGTGATTCGCGGGTGGGGCAGCAACAGGCCAAACTCTATGCGGACTGCCTGCAAACGCAATTTGGACAGCGGCCGCTGATTTATTTCACCAATGGTTATGAGCACTGGTTCTGGGACGATTCACAGTACCCGCCCCGGCCGGTTCAGGGCTTCCACAAAAAGGACGAGCTGCAACTGCTGGTGCAGCGGCGCGAGTCGCGCAAAGCGTTGGCTGGTCTCACGATCGACGGCGTGATTGTCGAGCGGCACTACCAGCACCGCGCGATTCGCCGCATTGCAGAAACCTTTGAGCGGGACAAGCAGCGCAAGGCACTAGTGGTGATGGCCACCGGCGCAGGCAAAACGCGCACCGTGATTGCCCTGGCGGACTTGCTGATGCGCGGCAACTGGGCCAAACGCATACTGTTTCTGGCTGACCGCGTGGCGTTGGTGAACCAGGCAGTGAATGCTTTCAAGGCGCATTTGCCTGATGGTTCACCGGTCAACCTGGTGACGGAAAAGCACGGGGAGGGCCGTGTGTACGTCTCCACCTACCCCACCATGATGGGCCTGATCAATGAGGCACAGGATGGAAAACGCCGCTTCGGCATAGGGCACTTCGACCTCATCATTGTGGATGAGGCGCACCGGTCGATTTACCAGAAGTACCGCGCCATTTTTTCGTACTTTGACGCTCTGTTGGTAGGGCTGACTGCCACGCCCAAGGACGAAATCGACCGCAATACCTACAGCCTGTTCGACTTGGAAAGCGGGGTGCCGACTGACGCTTACGGTCTGGATGACGCAATTGCGGAAGGTTATCTCGTGCCACCCAAAGCTGTGTCAGTGCCCCTGAAGTTTCAGCGGCAGGGGATCCGTTATGACGAACTGTCGCCGGATGAGCAGCTGCAATGGGAAGAGCTGGACTGGGATGAGGAGGGCAGCACGCCCGACGAAGTCAATGCCGAGGCTGTGAACAAGTGGCTGTTCAATGCCGATACGGTCGACAAGGTTCTGGAGACCTTGATGACGCTAGGCCACAAGGTGGCGGGTGGTGACAGGCTGGGCAAAACAATCGTTTTTGCCAAGAACAACGACCATGCAGAATTTATTGCGCAGCGCTTCAACATCAGTTACCCACATTACGCCGGGCTGTTTGCCAGAGTCATCACGTTCAAGACGGAATACGCGCAGAGCCTGATCGATGATTTTTCAGTGAAGGCCAAGTCACCGCACATTGCGATCTCGGTGGACATGCTGGATACCGGCATTGACGTGCCTGAAGTGGTGAACCTTGTTTTTTTCAAAATTGTGCGGTCCAAAACCAAGTTCTGGCAAATGATCGGCCGGGGTACGCGGCTCTGCAAAGACCTGTTCGGGCCGGGGCAGGACAAGCAGAATTTTCTGATCTTCGATTTTTGCCAGAACCTTGAATATTTTGGGCAAGACCTTCCGGCGACCGAAGGTGCGACCGGCCAATCTCTTGGTCAGCGGCTGTTCAATGCCCGGCTAGAGCTCATTGCAGCGCTTGATAGATCGCTGTTGGTCCAGAGTGCAGTTACTGCGGAACCCTCACCTGCGGGCGATATCAGGTTGACCGAGCGAAGCATTCGGCGTGACACCGCGGATATGTTGCATGCCGCGGTGGTGGGTATGAGTCTGGACAACTTTGTGGTCAGGCCCAAGCGGCGCTGGGTTGAAACATGGGGCAAGCCGGAAGCCTGGGGCCGCATGGACATGGAACAGATTGCAGAGCTTAGCGATCACCTCTCCGGCTTGCCCACGTCCTTGCGGGACGACGACGAAGAAGCCAAGCGGTTCGACCTGCTGATGTTGCGCGTGCAGCTTTGCATTCTTAATGCAGAGCCGGGTTTCGACCGCTTGAAGAAGCAGGTGCGTGATCTCGCTGACGGTCTTCTGGAGCTGGCCAGCATTCCCGCAGTAAGAGATCAGATGCTGCTGATTGAAGCTGTTGCGGGTGAAGAATGGTGGCAGGACGTGACGGTTCCCATGCTTGAGAAGGTCCGTCGAAAGCTGCGTACTCTGATCAAGCTGATTGAAAAGACGCGGCGCAAGGTGGTCTACACCGACTTTGAAGATGAGCTGGGTGAGTCTGTCGAAATCGCCCTGCCGATAGGTGGAAGCGCTGGTGATTTCGAACGTTTTCGGGCGAAGGCCCGAGTTTTTTTACGGGCGCACGAAAGTCATGTGGCTCTGCACAAGCTGCGCCGGAATCTGCCTCTGACAGCGGCAGACTTGACTGAACTGGAGCGCATGTTGCTGGAAAGTGGGACTGGCACTTCGCAAGAGCTACAAAAAGCCAGTACAGAGTCGCAGGGGCTTGGGCTGTTTGTGCGCTCGCTGGTGGGACTGGATCGCGAAGCCGCGACAGCAGCACTGGCAGGTTTTCTGCACAACACGACCTGGACGGCCAACCAGATGGAGTTTGTCGATTTAATCGTCAAGCATCTGACCGAGAACGGCGTGATGGACGTGGCATTGCTGTACGAACCGCCTTTCACGTCTTACGCACCGCAGGGGCCGGATGCGCTTTTCAGTTCAGCCCAGGTCGAGCAACTCTTCGTGACGCTGGAGCAGGTTCGCGCCAACGCGCGGGCCGCTTGACCAGGCCTGAGCGGCTTATTCCGGCAGCGGCTCGAAGCCGCCGGCGCTGCGAAGCCCGGCGGCTTCTTCGCTGGTGAGCAGTTCGATCAGCGCGGCGGCGGCACGGGGCTGGTCGGCGCGGCTGCTGACGGCAGCGGTATACACCGTGGCCAGCTCGAATTCGGCCGGCAGGTTGGCTGCCAGTTCCACGCCCGGTGCGAAGATGATCTCGGTGACCTGCGTGCAGCCGATGGCCTTGGGCTCGCCGGACTGTGCCAGCGCCTGCATCGCGGCCGCGCCGTTGGGGTGCGGGTGCAAACGCCCGGCCATGTCCTTGTCGACGCCGAGCAGCTTCATCACTTTCATGAAGTGGATGCCGGCCGTGGCCTTGACCGGGTCGGGGAAATAAATGGCGCCGGCGCCCAGCAGGGCCTGGCGGAGTTCCGCTACCGTGGCCAGCGGCGGGATGGGGGCGCCCTGTTTCACGGCGATGCCGGTTTTGACCAGGCCCAGCGGCCGGGCGCTGCCGGCGGTGACATCGCAGGTCTCGGTCAGCTGGGTGATCAGGGCGCTGGTCAGGATGACGACGTCGCAGGGCGCGCCGGCCAGCAGCTGGTCCTTCATCTTGCCGACAGCGTCGAACTGTCCTGTGATGGCCATGCCGGTGCTTCCGGCAAAACGGTCCTGCACGGCGCTGACCAGGCCTTTGGCGGCGCCGCCGCTGAGTACATGGAGTGTGGGCATGTCTTGGGGGCTTTCAGTCGGCCTTGATGCCGGCGGTGGTGATCACGCGCGACCATTTGGCGATGTCGTCGCGCGCGTACTTGTCGAAGGCTTCGGGCGTCATCACCAGCGGTGTGGCGCCCTGTTTGGACCAGAGCTGTTTCACGTCGGCCTGGCTGGCGATTTTTGACACGGTCTCGTTGAGCTTGTCGACCACGGCTTTGGGCGTGCCGCGCGGCGCCATCAGCCCCAGCCAGATGGTGGCCTCGTAACCGGGCACGCCGGCTTCGGCCATGGTCGGCACATCCGGCAACACATCGGAACGCGCGCGGCCGGTGGTAGCCAGTGCCTTGACCTTGCCGGCCTTGATCTGCTCGGCCATGGTGGTGACGGCATCGAACATCACGTCGACCTGGCCGCCGATCACGTCGGTGCGCGCGCCCGAGCTGCCGCGGTAGGGAATGTGCACCAGGTAAACACCGGCCATGCTCTTGAACAGTTCACCGGCCATGTGGTAGGGCGTGCCCGGACCGGAGGAGGCGTAGTTGAACTTGCCGGGCCTGGCCTTGGCCTGCTGCAGCAACTCCCTGAGGGTGGCGGCCGGCAGGCCCGGATGTGCCACCAGCACCAGGTCCGAGTAGTTGACCGGCGCCACCGCGACGAAGTCGCGCATCAGCTGGAAGGGCTTGTTGGGAATCAGGGTTTCGTTGACGGTGTGTGCATTCGACATCATCAGCAGGGTGTAGCCGTCGGGCGCCGACTTGGCCGCCAGGTCAGTGCCTATGACCGAGCCGGCGCCGGGACGGTTGTCGACCACGAAGGACTGGCCCAGTGCGTCCTGCAGGCGCTGCGCCATGAAACGCGCGTAGTTGTCTGCCGGACCGCCAGCGGCAAACGGCACGATGATTTTGACCGGCTTGGCCGGATACCCCTGCGCTGACGCCGGGGTACCCAGCGCCGCAACGGCCAGCCCCAGGCCCAGCGCGATCACATGTTTGAAACCCATGGCTGTCTCCAGTGAACCGGGGCCCGCAGGCCCCGTTTTTTTATTCTACTTTTCCGATGCGTTTGACAACCTCTATCATGCGCCGCGAATCGGCCTGCACGTATTTTTCAAACTCCGGCGAGTCCTGGTAAAGCACCGGGCTGCCGGCGTTGAGGATCACTTCCTTGACCTTGGCATCCTGGGCCGCGGCCCTCGCAGCTGCCCGCAGGCGCTGGGCCACCGGCTCGGGCGTGTCGCGCGGAATGAACAGGCCGGACCACTGCGCGTATTCGGCGTTGTAGCCGGCGTCTTTCAGGCTGGGTGCATCGGGCAGGGCGCCCAGTGGCGCCGTGCCCCAGTGGCCCAGCACGCGGATCTTGCCGGCCTTGACATGCTGCAGCACGGTGGCCGGGCCCGACGACACGGCATCGATCTGCCCGCCGAGCAGGGCCACCACGGCCGGGCCGGCGCCGGTGAAGGGCACGTGGGTCATCTTGATGCCAGCGTTCTGCGCCAGGATTTCCATGGGCACATGCATGGTGCCGTAGTTGCCCGAAGAGCCGTAGTTGATCGCGCCCGGGCGTTTTTTGGCATCCTCGACAAAGTCCTTGACGGTTTTCCAGGGCGCGTCGGCGCGCACCGCCAGCACGGTCGGGTCGGCGGTGAAACGCGCGATCGGCCGCAGGTCGTTGAGTGCAAACATGGGCGCGCGGCCCAGCACCGCATCGGCCTCAGGGATCACGGTCAGCGAGGACAGCGCCATCACCACCGTGTAGCCATCGGGCTTGGCCTTGGCGGTCAGGCCCATGCCGATGCCGCCGCCGGCGCCGGCCTTGTTCTCGATCACCACCGGCTGGCCCAGCTCGCGCGACATGGCCTCGGCCACCGGACGTGCCACCAGGTCGGCCAGGCCGCCGGGCGGGAAAGGCACGATCATGGTGATGGCGCGTGTCGGCCAGGTATTTTGCGCAGCCACCAGGGTGGCGCTGGACAGCAGCAGGCTGGCGAGCAGGACGGATCTGCGTTGCATGGTTTGTCTCCTTGTTTTGGTGTTCCGGCGTGGGCCGATTCGGGGGCCTCGCTCTTGGTTTGCATGCTAACATCCGCCTGAATTTTGGGGATCATCGCAATCCCTAATCCACCCCAACGGCCCGGTGCGCGCAGCCGGGCCACGAGACAAGAAAGCCCTCCATGAAAATTGCTGCCTTCCGCCACAACGGCCAGCCCGGTGTCGGCCTGGTGTCCGCCGATCTCCAGTCTGTCCAGCCCTTTGATTTGCCCGCGGCGCAGCGCGAACTCGGCGCCCTGCCGGTGATCGAGATGCTGGCCCGCGGCGAAGCCCTGCCGGCCCTGCTGGCCGCCGTCGCTCTCGCCGACCTGCAGCTTGTCGCGCCGATTCCCAAACCGCGCCGCAACATTTTCTGCGTCGGAAAAAATTATTTTGCGCATGCGCGCGAGTTTGCCGGCAGCGGTTTCGACAGCAGCGCCAAGGCCGGCGAAGACATTCCGCCGGACCCGATTTATTTCACCAAGGTGCCCGAGTCGGTGGTCGGCCCCGGCGCCGCCATCGAGATGCCGGCCGCATCGGAGGCCATCGACTACGAAGCCGAACTGACCGTCATCATCGGCCGCGGCGGCAAGGCGATTGCGGCGAAAGACGCGATGGCCCATGTCTGGGGCTACACCATCATCAACGACGTGACCGCGCGCGACTGGCAAAGCCGCCACAAGCAGTGGCTGCTCGGCAAGTCGTTTGACACCTTCTGCCCCATGGGCCCCTGGCTGGTCAGCGCCGACGAATGCGACGGCACAAAAACCGGTGTGCGCTGTTATGTCAACGGCGAGGAGCGCCAGAACGCGTCGACCACCGACCTGATCTTCGGCATTCCGAAGCTGATCGAAACCCTGTCGGCCGGCATCACGCTGTATCCCGGCGACATCATCGCCACCGGCACACCGGTCGGTGTGGGCATCGGCTTCAAGCCGCCGAAGTACCTGAAGTCCGGGGACGTGGTGCGGGTCGAGATCGACGGCATCGGCACGCTGGAAAACCCGGTCCGCTGAACAGGCGGCTCACAGCAGTTTCTTGATCGGTTTCTTTTTCCAGACGCCGTAGAAATAACTCGCCTGCAGCAGCAGCGCGACGGCGTAGGTGGCAGGGTAACTGGCCCAGATGCCGCGCAGGCCGAAGGCCTGGCTGAAGGCCCAGCCCAGCGGGAACAGCAGCAGGCCCAGGCAACCGAGCGAAATCAGGGTCGGCACCAGCACCGTGCCGCTGGCGCGCATGACAGCGGTGAACACGCTGGCCAGGCCGAAGATCAGGCTGGCCCAGACCGTGATGTGCAGCAGCCCGGCTGCCAGCGCGACCACCGCCGGGTCGGTGATGAACAGGCCGACGATGCTGCGGGAAAAAACCAGCACCCCCAGCGCCAGCGCGCCGGTCAGCGCGAGGTTCATGCCCAGCCCGATACGTGTCACCTGGTCGATCTGCTGCAGGCGGCCCGCGCCTATGGCCTGCGCTGCCAGCACCGAAGCCGCAATGGCGATCGACATCGCCGGGAACTGCACATAGGCCATGACCTGGCTCACTGCGCCCCAGGCCGCGGTGGCGTGGGAGCCGTAGCCATTGACCAGGCGCAGCAGCGCCAGGTCGGCGAGTGAGCCGGTGATAAAAAACAGGCCGGTGGGAAAGCCCAGGCGCACAACCGGCCTCAAGACCTCCGGCGACAAACGCCACTGGCGCCAGAACCTGCGGTCGGGCGCGAGCGGGCGCCCGCGCCAGCGCAGGTAGGCGCCCAGCCACAGCAGGGCCAGCGCGGTGGCGGTCAGTGTGGCCCAGGCGCCACCGGTGATGCCCAGCGCCGGCAAACCGGCCCAGCCCTGGATCAGCGCCGGCGTCAGCACCAGGATGATGGCCGAGGACACGCCCAGCGACATCAGCGGCGTGACGGTGTCGCCGACACCGCGCAACACGGCGGCCGCCAGCATGGCGACAAACAGCAGCGGCAGCGCGGCAAACATCACACGTGCATAGGCGACGGCCTGGGGCAACACGTCGGCCGGCGTGCCCAGCAAGTCCAGCATGGGTTCGGCCAGCGCCATGCCGGCCCCGCCTATGGCTACGCCCAGCAGCAGGCCGGCGTACAGGACGGTGCCGGCAATGGCGCGTACCCTGGCGGTGTTTTTCGCGCCCCAGGCCTGCCCGGTCAGCACCGAGGCGCCCGCGCCCAGGCCGATCACAAATGAAATGAACAGCAGCAGCAAGGGGAAAAAACCCGCGACGGCCGCCAGCGCCTTGACGCCCAGCAACTGCCCCACGTAAATGTTGTTGAGCGTGCCCGACAGCGCCTGCAGCATGTTGGTCAGCACCAGCGGACCGAGGAAGAGCGCAAACGTCTTCCACAAGGGACGCGCGGGGAGAGCGCTGGCGCGGGGTTCCGGCATGGGTGTGGATTTAGGCGACCAGTGGCGCTTCCTGCATGGCTTCGGTTTGTTCCTCGAGCATGTCGACCTGGCCCTTCCAGTAGTCGCTGGAGCCGAACCACGGGAAGTTGATCGGGAAGATCGGGTCGTGCCAGCGCTGCGCCAGCCAGGCGCTGTAGTGCACCAGGCGCAGGGTGCGCAGCGGCTCGATCAGGGCCAGCTCGGCCCGCGGGAATTCGCGGAACTCCTCATAACCGTCGACCAGCGCGCCGAGCTGGCGCAGGCACTGCGGCCGCTCGCCGGACAGCAGCATCCACAGGTCCTGCACCGCCGGGCCGCTGCGTGCATCGTCGAGGTCGACAAAATGCGGGCCCGCGCCCGGCAGGCCTTCGGGGGTCCACAGGATGTTGCCGGGATGGCAGTCGCCGTGCAGGCGCAGGCTGCGGATCTCGCCGACACTTTCGAACACCGCTTGCGCGACGTCCATGGCCTGATCGAAAGCCTTGAGCCAGCGGGAGGCCATGTCGAGCGGCAAATAGTTGCCGGCCAGCAGCAGGTCGCGGCTGGCAAAGCCAAAGCTCAACAGATCCAGCGCCGGCCGGTGCTGGAAGGGCCGGGCACTGCCGACAGTGTGGATGCGCGCGAGGAAACGCCCTATCCATTCGAGCACGCTGAAATCCTCCAGCTCGGGCCGGCGGCCGCCGCGGCGCGGCGACACACTGAAGCTGAATCCCTGGAAGTGGTGCAGGGTGCGGCCCTCAATCACCAGCGCGCCGACCACCGGGATCTCGGCCGCCATCAGTTCAGCCGCAAAATCATGTTCTTCGACAATCTGCAGGTCGCTCCAGCGGCCGGGCCGGTAGAACTTGACGACCACGATGTCGCCGGCCGCATCGCCGGTGCCCGCCGGGGTCTCGAGGTGCACCTGGTAGACCCGGTTTTCGTAACTCGACAGCGCCATCAGGCGGCCATCACCGAGCAGGCCCACGCTGGCCAGCGCGTCCAGCACGACGTCGGGCGTGAGCTTTTCGTAGGCATGCAGCGCCTCGGGCGGCATCGCCGTCGGTGGCAGGTCGGTCAGGGACTCGTCAATCATGCCCCCATTGTCGTTGTTCCTTGTTCCACGCCAAGATTGAGAACAAAACAGGCTTCCAGCCCCCGTCCGCCGGGAGCATGCAGCTACAAAAACGATAGCAAACCGGGTGCGCGTCAGAATCCCAGGATATGCCCGGCGCGCGCGTCGCCCTTGCCGGCGAGCACCTGCTGGTAGGCCGCGGCCACCGCGGCCTGGCCCTGATGCCGCTGGACCTGCAGCCAGGGCGTGGGGCCTTGCGCGACGCGTGTCCGGAAGGCCTGCCAGGCCTCGACCAGGCGCTGGCCCAAGCCTTCCCTGCCCCAGTCGGCGCTGCGTTTCTTGATCTGCGCCGGCGCAAAAAACAGCGTGGCGCGCGGACCCGGCAGGTCCTTGCCGCCACCGAGTTCGCTGACGTGGGTGCCGCCGATGGCGCAGCTGTACCTCAGGTTCACGAAGCGGCTGTGGATCGCGTGGCGCAGTTTCGCGTTGCCGGCGAAGTCGATGTAGATGCAGGCGCGCTCAGGAGCGACCTGATCGAGCTGGTCATAAGTCAACACCCGGCTGTAACAACCCAGGCTTTCGCAGAAAGCCACGTTGGCCGGCGAGGTCAGGCCGACCACCTCGATGCCGGGACGCTGGGCCAGCTGGAACGCCGTGCCGTAAGCGGTTTTGCTCGAGGCGCTGGACAGCAGCATGGCGCCGCCCGAAGCGCCGAAAAAGTCGTTGTCGGCGAGGAAGTCGTCGATCAGGAAGGAGGTGATGAACAGCGGCCGCAGCAGCGCCTGCAGCGCTTCGGTGGACGCCGTGTAGAAGGGGTCGGTGTTGCAGCGCAGGTACTGGTTGTAGACCGGGTGCAGTTCACGCCGGTGCGGCGCCCCGTCGTAAAAACCGCTGCTGTCCAGTCGCGCCGGGCTCAGCACGGCTTCCGACGCCATCGGGAAGTAGCCGTAGATTTTTTCGCCGACCGCCACACCCGGATGCAGCGACTGCAGCACCGTGCCGAAACCCCAGACCGGGATGATGCCCCAGCCTTCTTCGGTCACCGGAAAAAACTGCCAGTAGTTCATCGCGTCGCCAAATGCCGCGTAGGTGATGTTGTTGGAGGTCAGCGCGAAGGCGTCGACGTGAATGCGGATCTGGCCGTCGGCCAGCGCGGCCGCCTCGAAGGTCTGCAGGCGGGTGTCGGCCAGCTGGTTTTTGCGGACGAGAAGGGTGGTTGTGCTCATGCATGCAACATAAGCGAAAAAGCCCGCCGGCTCAACACCGGCGGGCCGCTTTGGCGACAGGACCTCAGGTCCGGGACTTAGACCAGCGTGATGGTCACGTCGATGTTGCCGCGGGTGGCGTTGGAGTAAGGGCAGACCTGGTGGGCGGCGTCGATCAGGGCCTGCGCGGCGGCGCGGTCCATGCCCGGCAGGGTCACATCCAGACGCACGGCGATGCCGTAGCCCGCGGGAATCTTGCCCAGGTCAACGCTGGAGTCGATGGAGACGTCATCCGGCACAGCGATTTTTTTCATGCCGCCGACGGCCTTCATGGCGCCGATGAAACACGCGGCGTAACCTGCGGCAAACAGTTGTTCAGGGTTGGTGCCGGTGCCGGCGGTGCCAGGCGAGCTCAACGTCACGTCCAGGCGGCCGTCATCGGTTTTGGACTTGCCATCGCGGCCGCCGGTGGTATGGGCTTTGGCGGTGTAGAGGACTTTTTCGAGGGTGGTCATGGTGATTTCCTTGGGGATGTGCCTGCGGGCAGGCGGGTTGAAAAGCGTGAAAAAAAAGTCATGCGACCAGCCGCTCGCGCAGGGTCTGCATCTGCCGGGTAAGGGCGGTCAGTTCGGGAATGGAACACTGGCTGGCTTCCAGAATGCAGCCGGGAATTTTTGCGGCGCGGCTTTTGAGCCTGCGGCCGGCCGCCGTCAGGGTGATGTGCACCCGCCGCTCGTCCTCGACCGCCCGTATGCGCGCGATCAGGCCGGCGGCTTCCAGCCGCTTGAGCAGCGGCGTCAGCGTGCCCGAGTCGAGGTGGAGGCGCTCGCCGATTTCCGACACCATCAGGCCGTCCTGCTCCCACAACACCAGCATGGCCAGGTACTGCGGGTAGGTCAGGCCCAGTTCGTCCAGCAGCGGCTTGTAGAGCTTGGTCATGGCCAGCGAGGTGGAATAAAGCGCAAAACACAGCTGGTTGTCCAGCCTGAGCATGGCATCGGTTTTGGTCGTCATGGCAGAATTGTAGCTCACAATTAGATTGTGTGCAATACAAATAATCAAGCTTTGTCCTGCCGTGCTTGGCCGCAGCGCTAGACTGCAGGCCCATGCCCAAAAAAAGTACGCCCCGCGCCGTTCAAACCCCCCAGGTGATTGAAGAAATCCGCCCAGGCCAGTCGATCGAGCTTCTGAAGGAGCTGCACATCCTGACGCGCGAAGGCAAGCTGAACCAGGACACCCGCCGCAAGCTCAAGCAGGTCTACCACCTGTACCAGTTCATCGCGCCGCTGCTGGAGGAAGTTGCGGCCGGCGGCAGGGGATTCACGCTGGCCGACCATGGCGCCGGCAAGTCCTACCTCGGCTTCATCCTGTACGACCTGTTTTTTAATGTGGCGCATGCCGGCGACAAGCCTGCGGGAACCATCTACGGCATCGAAACGCGTGCCGAACTGGTGGACAAGTCGCGCGAGCTGGCGCAGCGGCTTGGTTTTGCCAACATGGCTTTTCTCAATCTGTCGGTGCAGCAGGCCACCACCTCGGCCGAGTTGCCGGCGCAGGTGGACATCGTGACCGCGCTGCATGCCTGCGACACCGCCACCGACGACGCGATGGCTTTCGGCCTGGCCAAACGGGCGCGCCACATGGTGCTGGTGCCCTGCTGCCAGGCCGAGGTGGCCGGTGTGCTGCGCCGGAACAAGGCCCTGAGCCTGTCGAAAAATCCGCTCGCCGAACTCTGGCGCCATCCGCTGCACACGCGCGAGTTCGGCAGCCAGATCACCAATGTGCTGCGCTGCCTGCAGCTCGAGGCCCATGGTTACCAGGTGACCGTGACCGAGCTGGTGGGCTGGGAACACTCGATGAAAAACGAACTGATCATCGCCAGCCGGCCGGCCACACCCAGCGCTGCAAAGACGCGGCAGGCCCAGCAACGGCTGGCAGAGGTGCTGAGCGAATTGAATCTGGGGGAGTTGACGGCGCGGTTTGAGGTCACCGGCGGCTGATTGGCCGGTATGTCATCCCGGACTTGATCCGGGATCCATGTTTTGCTCCTCGTGCCTTGAGGTGCGCCAGTACCTGTTGGCCGGGGGTTGCCCGGCGGCAACTCACTTTCTTTTGCTTCGCCAAAAGAAAGTAAGCAAAGGTCACGCAGTGGGGATTCGCTCACTTCGCGAAGCGAAGTTACGCGAATACCAAAAGGCGACCCGATGGTCTGGGTCCCTCCGCTTCGCTGCGGGCAACCTGCGGTGCTCGCCGAAACCGGGGTCGAGCTCGACTCGCTTCGCTCAGAATCGCTCGCCCTGATCCGTTTTCGGCTGCGCTCCTCGGCCCAGC
>CALRTF020000033.1:0-25192 GCA_943370985.1 Paenacidovorax caeni | reverse complement strand
GCGGCCATCGGGCTTGATGCCGTGGCGCAGCACGCGCACCCAGTCCTCCGGCGTGTAACGCGCCACCACCTTGCCGTCGCCCGGGGTGATGTCGGGACCGGCCAGACGCAGACCCCTGCCGTCGTTGACAAATTCCCGCCCGCCGCCGGTGGCGCCGTGGCAGTCGACACAACCCCGTGAATTAAAAAGGTACTTGCCGCGTTCAAGCGACAAGGCATCACTGGCATAAGCCACCGGCCGCACATCGACCCGCAGCAGCCGCTGGCCATTTCGCTCTGCCAGTTCGGTGCCCATCAGCACCGCGGCGCCTGCCAGCAGCCCCAGCACCGCAACAATCCCCACCCCCCATCGCATCCACTTTTTCACCGCAGCTCCCTTGTGTTGCCCTCCGCCGGCCATGCCTGTACTGGACGTCCCGCGAACGAAGGCAATATTCTAGAAAGGCGGAGTGTCCGCAGCCAGCGCAATAAGTCACAGCGCGCGCCTGCCTGCGCTGTGAATATTCACCGCCGCCGGTTCGACGCTATGCTTGCCGGGTGAGTGACACGCCCTCTTCTTCCGCGCCCCGGCTGCGCCGCATTGCCCACCTCGACATGGACGCTTTTTTTGCGTCCATCGAGCTGCTGCGTTACCCGCAGCTCAAGGGCCTGCCGGTGGTCATCGGCGGCGGGCGCCGCAAGGTTGACGAGGCGATACGCGCCGACCCGGAGCGCGCGCTGCGATTTATTCCGGTCGCCGAATTCCCGCTCCTGAAGGACTATGTGGGCCGCGGCGTCATCACCACCGCGACCTATGCGGCGCGCCAGTTCGGCGTCGGTTCGGCCATGGGCATGATGAAGGCCGCCAAACTGTGCCCGCAGGCCATCGTGCTGCCGGTGGATTTCGACGAGGTGCGCAAATACTCGCGCCTGTTCAAGAGCACCATCCTGGAGATCGCGCCGGTGATGCAGGACCGCGGCGTGGACGAGGTCTACATCGATTTCACCGATGTGCCGGGCGGCCAGCGCGAGGGCGGCCGGGTGCTGGCGCGGCTGATCCAGAAGGCGATTTTTGAAGCCACCGGCCTGACCTGCTCCATCGGCGTCGCGCCGAACCGGCTGCTGGCCAAGATGGCCAGCGAGTTCAACAAGCCCAACGGCATCTCGATTGTTCACGAGGCCGACCTGCAGGAAAAAATCTGGCCGCTCAATGTGCGCAAGATCAACGGCATCGGGCCCAAGGCCGGCGAGAAACTCGCGAAGCTGCACATCCACACCATTGGCGAACTGGCGGCGCAGGACCCGGCCTGGCTGGTCGACAACTTCGGCAAGGCCACCGGCGCCTGGATGCATGCGGTGGCCTGGGGCCGCGACGACAGTCCCGTCGTCACCGAAAGCGAGCCGGTGAGCATGAGCCGCGAAACCACCTTTGAGCGCGACCTGCATGCGGTGCGGGACAAGGCGGCGCTGGGCGCGATTTTCACCGACCTGTGCGTGCGCCTGGCCGACGACCTGCAGCGCAAGGGCTACGTCGCGAAGACCATAGGCATCAAGCTGCGTTACGACGATTTCAAAATTGCCACACGTGATCAGACGGCTGAGTCCTACACCTCGGACGCCGCAAGCATTCGCAAAATAGCCGGACTCTGCCTGAAGCGCGTGCCGCTGACCCGCAAGCTGCGCCTGCTGGGCGTGCGGGCCGCGACGCTTGCGCGGGCCGGGGAAGAACCCGTTATTGAACAAAAAAGGCCTCCAGCCCCCGCCGGACGGGGGGAATCAGCTCCTGAATTCATAGCAACTGACCAGCTTTTCTAGAAACACCCGAATCACCATGCGCGGCCAGCCCCCCACTTCCAGCCCCTCCCCTCCGCGCAAGCCCCTTCCCTCACCCACCCCGCCCGGCCTGGTTTATGTCAGCGACGACACACCGGGCTTCACCCGTATCAAACGCGGCCAGCACTTCGCCTACCGCGATACCCAGGGCAAGCCGCTCAAGGACAAGGACGAGATCCAGCGCATCCGCCAGCTGGCGATTCCGCCGGCCTACACCCGGGTCTGGATCTGCCCGCTGCGCAACGGCCACCTGCAGGCCACCGGCCGCGACGCCCGCGGCCGCAAGCAGTACCGCTACCACGCGGGCTGGCGCGAGCAGCGCGATGAAAGCAAGTTCGACCGCATGGAAGCCTTCGGGCTGGCGCTGCCCCGCATACGCGACCGGGTGGCGCGCGACCTGCAGCCCAGACGCGGCCAGCCGCTGGGCCGCACGCTGGTGCTGGCAACGCTGGTGCGGCTGCTGGACACCACCTTTTTGCGCGTCGGCAACGACGAATATGCGCGCGACAACGGCTCCTACGGCCTGACCACGCTGCGCAACCCGCATGCCGGCGTGCGCGGCAGCGTGCTGCAGCTGCGCTTTCGCGGCAAAAGCGGCGTGCTGCAAAACGTCAGGCTGGAGGACCCGAAAGTCGCGGCCGTCGTGCGGCGCTGCCAGCAATTGCCGGGTCAGGAGCTGTTCCAGTACGAGGACGAGGACGGCCAGCCGCACACGCTGGGTTCGAGCGACGTCAATGACTATCTGGCGGAGATCAGCAGCCCGCGCGGCAAGGCTGCCACGGGAGAAAAGTTCACTGCGAAAGATTTCCGCACCTGGCACGGCACGGTGCAGGCGCTGGAGCTGACACGGCTGGCCTGTACCGCCAGCGGGCCCGCGCCGGCCAGCTACAGCGCCAAGGCGGTTCTCGCTGAAGTCGCGGCCCTGCTGGGCAATACACCGGCGGTCTGCCGCAAGTCCTATATTCATCCGGCGGTGATGAGCCTGGGCGCGGAGCTGTCGAAGGACGCCGGAACCATGAGCGATATCTGGGACACGCTGGCGGCCGGCAAAAAACCGCGCCGGCTCTACATCGCCGAGGGCCGGCTGCTGGCCTTCCTGAAAAACCGCCGCAAGAAAGTGCGGCGCAACAGCTGATGCGCCAGCCCGGGCTTATTTGAGCGTGGCCAGCCAGGCAATCAGGTCGGCACGCTCCTGGGCGTCGTCGACCTGAAAACCCATGCGCTGGCCGGCCACCAGTTCCTCCGGGTCTTCCAGCCACGCATTCAGGGTCTGCGGCGTCCAGCGCAGCCGCGACTGCGCGAGCTCGGCCGAATAGCTGTAGCCCTTGAGGCTGCCGACGCGGCGGCCCATCACGCCACGGTGCGCGGGACCGATCTTGTTGGCATCCACCGCATGGCAGGCCGTACAGCGCGCCTGGTACAGCGCCGCGCCGCGCTGCACATCGCCTGGCGGCGGTGTGCGCCACTCGCGTGCGCCCGCGGGCTGGGCCAGCGCAGCGCCGACCGACAGCAGCCCCGCCAGCCCCAGCAGCAACCCGCCGGCGAACACGCCCGGGGTGGAATGAGAAAACATGCGACGCACTCCTGAAATGCGGCCCGGAAGGGCTGCGCCCTGGTTTTACGCGGGCGGCGCTGCTTCGGATTCAGCCGCACTGCAGGGCGGCAACACCTGGCCCGGACATTTTTTTTCTTGCGCCTGAATCCAGCCGGCCGGGGACTCCGTATCCATTCCGTACATCTGATTACATTTTTGCCCTTTTTCCTCTCCACCGGAACCGCCCCATGAAACTCAAGTTCGCCCCCCATCTCATCGCAGCCTGCACCGCCCTGGCCTGTGCCGGCGCAGGCGTTTCCGCCCATGCCGAAACCGGCAAACTGCTGCTGACCGGCGGTGTCAGCAGCATCGACGGTGCGGCCGGTGGTGGCCTGACTCCCTGGGCCGTGATCGGCAGCAATGCCACCGAGGGCGAGATCGGCGGCACGGCGTTTTTCAGCACGGCCGGCACCCGCGACTACGGCCTGAACATCGTCGGCGCCGCCATCGGCATCCACGACCGTTATGAAATTTCGGTGGCGCAGCAGGACTTCAACACACGCGCCACCGGGACCGCGCTGGGCCTGCCCGGCCTGCACCTCAAGCAATCCATCGTTGGTTTCAAGGCGCGTGTGGCCGGTGACGCCATCCTCGACAGCGATTCGCTGATGCCGCAGGTGGCCGTCGGTGTGGAGTTCAAGAACCTCGGCTCCAGCGGCCTGGACGGCACCTTGCGCGCGCTGGGCGCCAAGCGCGAGGGCGTGGACCTGTATGTGAGCGCCACCAAACTTTTCCTGGGCCAGAGCCTGCTGGTCAACGGCACCCTGCGCGCCACCAAGGCCAACCAGAACGGCCTGCTCGGTTACGGCGCCACGCTGGGCGGCGGCAACAACAACAGCTACGGCCTGCAGCCCGAATTCTCGATCGCCTGGCTGCTCAGCAAAAACGTGGTGGTCGGCGCCGAATACCGCTTCATGCGCAACAAGCTGGAGACCGCCGGCCGCGCCGCCGGCCTGGGCAACGGGCTGCGCTCGGAGGACTGGAAGGACATCTTCATCGCCTGGGCGCCGAACAAAAACGTCTCGCTGACGCTGGCCTATGTGGACCTGGGCGTGATCGTCCCGGCCACCACCGCCAGCCGCAAGCAAAAGGGCTACTACCTGTCGGCCCAGCTCGCCTTCTGAACCACCCCGCATTACTCCTCAAGGATTTCCCATGAACAAGACCCTGATTTCCCTCGTGCTGGCTGCTGCCGGCCTGCTCTCGGCCACCGCCTTTGCCCAGACCGCACCGCAGAACGACCAGCTCTACAAGGCCTTCGGCGAAAAAGCCGGCCTGGTCACGCTGATGGACGACTTCATGGTCCGGCTGCTGGCCGACCCGCGCACCGGCCCGCACTTCAAGCCTTCCAACCAGCAGCGCGTCAAGGAGCAGCTGGTGGACCAGCTGTGCCAGCTCTCCGGCGGCCCCTGCGTCTACAAGGGCGCCGACATGAAAAGCGCACATGCCAACCTCGACATCAAGAAGTCGGACTTCAACGCGCTGGTCGAGGTGCTGCAGCAAAGCATGGACGCCCGGGGCATTCCTTTCCGCACACAAAACCAGATGCTGGCCTTGCTGGCACCCATGCATCGTGACACCATCACGGTTCGCTGAACCCCACCCCGAAAGCAGGCCATCATGAAAAAAACCATTCTCTCCCTCACACTCGCCGCCCTGTCCGGCTGGGCCGCCGCCGGCAACCTGCAGGTGCTGGTGCTCGACAAGGAGGGCAAACCGGTGCCCGAGGCGGTGGTCGTGGTGGTGCCCGCCAACAAGGGCGCAGCCAAGGCAGCGCTGCCGATGCAGGTCACGATCAGCCAGGAAAAAATGCGCTTCATCCCGGCAGTCAGCGTGGTCGCGGTAGGCGCCAAAGCGCTGTTTGTCAACAACGACCCCTGGGAACACCATGTGCGCGCCTCGGCCGCCGGTTTTGCACAGTTCAGCACCGCCAACAGCGGCGGTTTCGAACTGCGGCTGGACGGCAAGCCGGAGGGCAAGCCCGGCAAGACCGCCGAAGCGGTGTTTGAAAAAGCCGGCGCCGTGCTGCTGGGCTGCCACATCCACGGCTCCATGCGCGGCCATGTGTATGTCAGCGACTCGCCCTGGACCCTGCTGACCGGCGCCGACGGCGTCGCCAATGTCGAGCAGATTCCGGATGGCGCGGCCCAGATCAGGGTCTGGCACGCGGACCAGTTGCTCGACATCGCGCCGCAGTCGACCACGGTCAGTGCCACGCCGGGCAAGGCCACCATGCAACTGACCGTGGTGCCGCGCCGCCGCCGCATCTAGGAATTGTTGGCGCCAGCCTGCCGTGCTGGCCGGTTACCGGCCCAGCGGCGCGAGGTCGGACGCATACACGCGGTCGCGAAACCGCAGTTCCCCGCCTTTTTGCCAGGCGTCCTCGAAGGCGGCCAGTTCCTCCACCCTGGCGCGCCCCTGGCTGGGGCCGGGCGATGGGTCCGGCGTTTCCGCCGCAGCGCCGCTCTGGGCTGCCGGGCGGCTGGACTCGAAGCCCTGTATCTCCTCGTTGACCCGCCAGTACACGCCGGCCACCAGCAGGCCATAACGTGTGGCCGCATTTTTGGCGATTGCCGCGCCGAGCGCGACCAGTTGCGCCGGCCGGCCCTCGGGCTTGTGCATGAAGTCGGTGGACAGGTCCATCATGACCGAATACATGTGACCGCGCCTGTCGTTGCGCACCACGCGGAAGCGGTAGCTGCCCGACAGGATGCCGTGGGCCTGCATGCTGTAGCGGATGGCCTCGTAGAGCATGTCGCGGCGAAACGCCATGCGCTCGTCCAGATCCATGCGGACGGGTGCCGTCTCGGGTCCGGTGGACGCGGATGGGGGGCGCTTGCCCGGGGCGAACAGATGCCTGAGTACGGACATGGCCTGGCCCCTCAGCACCAACGGGTGGCGGAGCCCCCGGTGGGCGCGGCGCAGGCGATGTGCGGGGCCAGGGACAAGATGTCACGGATCGAGGTCATGTATCACTCCTGAAGCAGCTTGGAAAACACGCCGGCCGGTCGGCCAGCCCCTGACAAACGCCGGCCCCGGCCTGCCGGATGCAAGTGCACGGAAATATTTTTTCTGCGCACAAAACGGTTCGCCCTGCCGGCCGAACTCCCTATACTCGGCCGCATGAAGCCGGACACCGATGCGGACGCCCTCAGCCTCGAAGCCCTGATTGCCGCTGCGGCCCGGGGTGACCACGCCTGCTTTGCCGAAATCTATCAACGCACGCACCTGCATCTGTTTGGCGTGGCCGTCCGTATATTGGGTCAAGGACAGGCGGCCGAAGACGTGCTGCAAGAGGCGTATGTGAGTATCTGGAAAAGTGCCGGGGGTTACCGCCAGCAAGTGGACGGGCAAACCCTTCAAGCCATGACATGGCTGATCGCCATCGTGCGCAACAAGGCGCTGGACGCCTTGCGCGCCCGCACGCGCCGCCGCGAAAGCGAGCTGCCGGCGTCTGGCGACGTCGATGAAGACGATGTCCAGTCCCTCGCCAATCCGGCACCCAGCGCCATGCACCTGCTTGAGCAGGCCAGCCAGGCCCTGCACATCGAAGGCTGCATGAAAACGCTGGACGGCAGCCACCGCCAAAGCCTGGCGCTCGCGTATTACCAGGGCCTGAGCCACAGCGAAGTGGCCGCGCACATGGGCGCGCCGCTCGGTTCAGTCAAAGCATGGATACGGCGCGGGCTCGACAAGCTCAAGGGCTGCCTGGCCGCGCAGGGGGTGGTGGCGTGAGCGCCGCCGGACCGCTCCAAGGGGCGAAGGCCCCCTCGGGGGGCAGCGAAGCGGCTTTGCCGCAAGCGTGGGGGCTCCCATGAGATATACCAGCCCCGAACTGCTGGACCATCTCGCGTCTGCGTATGTGCTGGGCACACTCACGGGCGGGGCCCGGCGCCGTTTTGAACGCCTGCAACGCCAGCGCGCCGATGTGCGTGTGCGGGTCGCGCAGTGGGAGGCGCGGCTGGGCCAGCTCGCCGTGTCGGTGCCGGTGCAGCAACCTTCGCCCGCAGTCTGGGCCGCCATCGCGGCGCGCACACAAGCAGGCGGGCCGCCACACGCCGCGCCGGCCAAAGCCGGCTGGTTCGGCTGGCTCAAGCCCGCCGGCTTCGGCTTCGGTGGCCTCGCCGCCGGCCTGATGGCCGCCAGCGTTTTGTTCATGGCGTCACCGGGCCTCTTCCTGTCCAGCGACCAGCTCGCCATGCGCACCGGAGAAAAACTGCCGCAGAGTTATGTCGGCCTGCTGACCGACGCCCAGGGCAACGGCAAGCTGCTGGTCAGCTCGCTGCGCCACGGCAAAACCATGACCGTCAAGGTCATCGGCCCCATCACGCAGCCAGCCAGCGGCACGCTGGTGCTGTGGGCCGTGCCCACCGACGGTCCGGCCTTTGCGCTGGGACCTGTGCCCACCACCGGCTCGGCCGTGTCCATGCTGCCGGACAGCTCGGAAAAACTGCTGTCCAAAGTCAGCAAGCTGATCGTCACGCTGGAGCCCGGCGCAACGCCGGCCAGCCCCGGCAGCGCGGTGGTGTTCAGCGGCAATTGCGCCAAGCTGTGGTGAGCTGGCGATTCCGTTCAAAGCCACACAAATAAATACGCATCTGCCTGCATCCGTTCCCGGGTTGGCCTCGTTTGTCTCAGGAGCCTTGCAGACTTGGGATCGATTCCCAGGTCCGACAGGCGCCCTGGTGCTGAAAAAAACAGCGCACCTTCATCCATCGATCATCAAGGAGCCCGACATGCAAACCCTGACCCTTCGCCACGTCCTTGCCCTGCCCCTGCTGAGCCTGGCGCTGGCCGGCGCCGCGCTCGCCGCCGACTTCCAGAGCACCCCTGTTGACAATGCGCGGCTCGATGACTTCGCCGCCGGGAAAAAATCCCTCGAAGCCAAAAAATGGGCCGACGCGGCCGGCAGTTTCAGCAAGGTGGTCGCGCAGAACCCGAAAAATGCCGACGCCTGGAACTACCTCGGTTATTCGAACCGCTGGCTGGGCAGGTACGACGAGGCTTTCGCGGCCTACGGCAAGGCGCTGACGCTGGACCCCAAACACCGCGGCGCGCTCGAGTACTCCGGCATCGCCTACCTCAAGACCGGCCAGAAAGCCCAGGCCCAGGCCCAACTGGCGAGGCTGCAGGCCATCTGCACCAGCTGCGAGGAAACCACCGACCTGGCCAGGGCAATTGCCGCCGCCCCATAAGCGCCAAAGCCCTGGCTTGCGGCTGGAACCGGGGACCGCTTGACACGGGCTTTTGCCAAACCTACATTGAAGTCTCCACGGAGGCTTCCCATGGCACATCCTTCGGCATCCCCGGCCCGCCAGCCCGTCACGCTGGCGCAATTGCAGCGCATCAAGTTATGGCAGGTGGCGCACAAGGCATCCCGGCCGCTGGAATACCAGGCCTGGGACGCCATCCTGACGCTGTGGGTCATGGGCTGGGTCGCCTGGGTGCCTGCCCTGGTGCTGGATGCGGCGTGGGCCCTGCCGCTGTGCCTGCTGGGCCTGGCGGCGCCCCGGTTGTACGTGGGCTGGCGCCGGCGGGCGCACCACGCAGGACGTCTCAGGTGTGACTGGCTGGAGGCGGGCGGCTGACGTACATTGGCGGGCATGAACCCAATGACCTGCTTTTCCATGTCCGTCACCGGCCAGATCGCGCACCTGGTGCTCAATCGCCCCGAGGCCATGAACACCATGCACCCGACCTTCTGGCGCGAGCTCGACGCGGTCCTGACTGACATCCACAACGCCGGCGAGGCGCGCGTGTTGCTGATCTCCAGCACCGGCAAACACTTCAGCGCCGGCATGGCGCTGGAGACCTTTGGCGGCGCGATCAGCATGGACGACCAGAGCCCGGAAGGCCGCGCTGCCATGGCTGACCTGCTGGCCGGCATGCAGGCGACGTTCACCAAACTCGAAACACTGCGCATCCCGGTGATCGCAGCGATCCAGGGCGGCTGCATAGGCGGCGCGGTCGACCTCGTCACCGCCTGCTGCATCCGCTACGCCACGGCCGATACCTTCTTCTGCATCCAGGAAATCAACATCGGCATGGTCGCCGACGTCGGCACCCTGCAGCGCCTGCCCAAGCTGATTCCGCTGGCCGTGGTCAAGGAACTGGCCTACACCGGCCGCCGCCTCGGTGCGCAGAAAGCCCTGGCCTATGGCCTGGTCAACGAGGTGTTCGATTCGAATGAAGCCCTGCTGGCGGGCGCGCTGCAGTGCGCGCAGGAGATCGCCGCGAAGCCGCCGGTTGCCATCTGGGGCACCAAGCAGGCGATTCACTATGCGCGCGACCACGCGGTGGACGACGCACTCAAACAAATGGGCTGGCTGCAGGGCGCCATCTGGAGCAACCAGCATGTGCGCGAGTCGGTGACCGCCATGAAGGAAAAGCGCGCAGGCGAGTTCCCGGCCCTGTCACCGCTCACACATTTCAATGAAATCGGGCGCTAGCCCTTTCCGAACGTGAGCAAGCAGCTATTGATTTGATAGCTAGGCAGGTGCTTGCGCTTCGGCGCACTGGCGCTGCAACTGGAACAGGTGGGAGCGGAAAGTGACCGCGTGGTGCCACAGCGGCGAGGCAAACACCGTCCGGCTCAGTGGATCCGCCCCGGCATCCACCGGCACCGCAATCGTGATGCGCTGCTCGCCGTCGTGGGTGGACATGGCCAGGTCCAGGCCCATCAGCGGCACGTCCACGCTGGCCGGCTTCGCGCTCTCCCGCGCCGACGTGAAACGCAGCAGGCAATCGCCGACCAGTGAAATATGCTGCCTCACCTTGCGTGCAGCGTCCTCGCCCATCTCATTGAGCTGCGCCACATGTTCGGCCGGGCTCATCGAGGCGCCGTCGACCATGTCTTCCTCCGGGTAACCGTCGTGGCAGGCGCCCAGGCACAGCAGCAGGGCCAGGGCGGCGCTGCCGCCGACGCGTCGGGAAACCCAGGGGCCTGACCGCATCTATTGCCGCGCCGTGCGCACGTTGGCCGGCAGCGCCTGCGGATGGCTGGTGCGGAACGGGTTGATGTCGAGGCCGCCACGCCGCGTGTAGCGCGCGTACACCGACAGGCGCTGCGGGCGGCAGCGGGTCCAGATGTCCATGAAGATGCGCTCGACACACTGCTCGTGGAATTCGTTGTGGTTGCGAAAACTCACCAGGTATTGCAGCAGGCCTTCCTGGTCGATAGCCGCGCCGGAGTAAGCGATCTGCACACTGCCCCAGTCGGGCTGGCCGGTGACCAGGCAGTTGCTCTTGAGCAGGCTGGAAGTCAGTGTTTCGGTCACCGGCGGCTCCGCATGGTCGGCAAACAGCAGCTCGGGCGCCGGCGTGTAATGAAGACATTCGACATCGAGCCGGTCCAGGGTCAGGCCGTCGAGCTCATGCACCGGCTCCTGGTCGAACTGCTCGGGGCCCAGGGTCTTGACGCCGACGCCCGCGCCCACTGCGGTGTTGAGGTCGGCGCGGATGCGTTCGCGCACTTCGCGCGCGTCGGTGAAGCGCGTGTTGTTGAAGCTGTTGAGGTAGAGCTTGAAGGACTTGCTCTCCACAATGTTCGGCGATTCGCAGGGCACGGTGATGTGGGCCAGCGCGACCTGCGGCTTGCCGCGCAGGTTCAGCCAGCTCAGCTCGAAGGCGGTCCACATGTCGGCGCCCATGAAAGGCAGGGTGTCACCAAGCCCGATTTCAGCGCGCTTGACGGCACGCGGAATCGGGAACAGCAGCGAGGCATCGTACTGGTCAATGTAGGCCGAACTTTTGCCCAGTTGTGATTCTTCAGGAGTGTTCATGCGGATGCCTGTGCGGCCTCTGAGGTGTTGAGATGCGGGATCAGCGGTTCCAGAATGCGCTGGACCACACCGGCCGGCAGGTCGTGGCCCATGCCTTCGATACCGACCAGGGTCGCGCCGGGAATGCGCCGCGCCGTGTCTTCGCCGCAGGCGTAAGGCACCAGCGGGTCGGCCTTGCCGTGGATCACCAGGGTCGGCACCCGCAGCGCGCCCAGCGCATGGGCGCGCTGGCTGTCGGCCGCGATGGCGGCCATCTGGCGCACCGTGCCTGCCGGGTAAAAACTGCGCTTGGCCGCCGCGGCAATCCGCTCGCGCAGTTCGGCGTCGTCCATCGGAAAGCCCGGGCTGCCGATGGCCTTGAAGAGTTTGACGTAATGGTTGAGCACAGACGTGGGGTCCGGGCCAGCCGGCCGCGCCAGCAGCACCCGCATCACCTGCGGCTTGGCCTGCGGCAGCCCGCGCGCGCCGCTGGAGCTCATGATGCTGGTCAGGCTCAGCACGCGCTGCGGCGCGGCAATCGCCACGCGCTGCGCAACCATGCCGCCCATGCTGACACCGACCACATGCGCCTTCTCCACCTGCAGCGCGTCCAGCACCGCCAGCGTGTCGGCCGCCATGTCGCCCAGCGAATAGGGCGACTTCACCGGCAGGCCCAGCTTGTACTTGAGCCCTTCCCACAACAGGTTAGGCAAACCCAGGTGATCGAACTTCTGCGACAGGCCGATGTCGCGGTTGTCCAGCCGGACCACGCGGTAACCGGCGTCCACCAGCGACTGCACCAGCGCCGGCGGCCAGGCCACCAGCTGCATGCCCAGGCCCATGATGAGAAGCACCACCGGAAGCCCGCTCGTGTCGCCGGCATGGGTGTCTTCAATCTCGATGTCGATGCCGTTTGCTCTTAATTTCATCTGGTGATTATGTATATCTCTGTCGTAGCGAGTGCACGGGCCCTTTCAGCAGGGGCCGCGGGTCCGGCTCCGCCGGCCCGCAGGCGCCGCCCCCTCGAGGGGGGAACAGGCTACACGCAGTGAGCCTGGACGGGGGTGTTAACTGAATTCACGTTCGCGCAGCCACTTTGTCGCAATCCACTTCTCGCCGGCCAGCACCGGCATGCCGCCGTGCAGGGTCTGGCTGCAGGGATGGGCCTGGCCGTAGCTGAAAAACACCGCGCTGCCGCGCCGCGGCACCACCTGCAGCCGCAGGTCGGGAAACACCGTGGCGCCGCCTTCCGCCGGCTCCTGCAGGTAGATGATCAGGGTCGCCACGCGCTGGCCGCCGCGCGCCAGGATGGCGGCGCTGCCCGGCTCGGCCGGGTCGAAATAATCGTAATGCGGTTTGTATTCCGTGCCCGGGCCGTAACGCAACACCTGCAGCCCCTCGCCGTTTTCAACCGGCCAGTCCAGCAGTTTGGCGATACGCGCCTCGAGGCTTGCCACCAGCCCGGTTTCGCCGCGCGTGAAAAACATGCCGTCGCTGGTGCGGTCAGCGTGCACCTCCTCGCCGCCGGTCTCGAGCGCCACCGTCAGCGAACGCTGCAGCCGCGGCCTGGCCGCATCCATCAGCGCCAGGCATTCGTCGGCGTCCAGCAGGTTTTCCAGCACCAGCAGGTCGGGCGAACGCATGACGGTGCTGATCGCCACCTGCCGGTCGCCCGCATCCAGCCGCAGGCTGGACGCGGCCGCTTGCGGCCAGGGCACGGGCACGGCCACCGGCGGCGTTTCGGTCAGGGCCTCACTCGCCACCTGGTGGCTCCAGCCGGCTGCCAGCATGGCCTGCAACACCGCTTCACGCCCGTGGCCGTCGGCAGTCTGCGCGGCAATCCAGTCGCGCAGTTCGCGCGTGATCGCCTGGTGCTGGCCGGTGATCGCAGGTGCGGGCATGTCGGGTCCTTGCGTGAGGTACAGGTTCAGGCCGCCTGCTTGCGGCGAAACACCAGCCGGTCCGGCGCGGACGCGGCGGGCTCGAATCGGTAGCCTTCGGCATCAAAACCTTCCAGCTTCCTGACACTGGTGATCCGGTTCTCGACAGCGTAACGCACCATCAGGCCGCGGGCGCGTTTGGCATGGAAGCTGATGATCTTGTACTGGCCGCCCTTGTACTCTTGAAACACACAGCTGACCACGCGCGGCTTCAGGGCCTGGCGCTCCACCACCTTGAAGTATTCCTCGCTGGCCAGATTGACAATCACCGGCGAGGTGTCGGCCGCAGCGCGGCGGTTCAGATACGCGGCGATCTTCGTCCCCCAGAACTGGTAGAGGTTGCTGGCCTCACCGACGGCCAGCGCCGTGCCCATTTCGAGCCGGTAGGGCTGCATCCGGTCCAGCGGCCGCAACACGCCATACAGGCCGCTCAGGATGCAAACATGTTGCTGCGCCCAGTCCAGCTGTGCCGCGCTCAAGGTTTTCGCGTCCAGCCCGCCGTAGACGTCACCATCAAACGCCAGCACCGCCTGTTTTGAATTTTTGGCGCTAAAACGCGGCGACCAGGCCTGGTAACGCGCCACGTTCAGGCCGGCCAGCGTGTCCGAGAGATGCATCAAGGTGCTGATTTGCTGCGGCGTTTTTTCGCGCAGGACCGCGATCAGTTCGGCCGACTCGCGTGCAAACGTGGCGGAGGTGTGGGTGGCGACCTGCGGCGGCGTGTCGTAGTCCAGCGACTTGGCCGGCGAGAGGAGAAACAGCATGGCGCGAAAAATTCCGGGGGTAAGGGTGACACCCCCACTTTACGACAGCCGGGCAACACCCGGCCGGCCTGCGGACTTTCCGGACACCGGCTAACACAAGTCGCTGGCCAGCGATGCCAGGGTTTCGGCGGCGATGGCCACGTGGGCCGGGTAGTGCCGGTGGTCGCAACCGAGCTTGACACCAGCACCGGCCTTGACAGCCGCGCACAGGGCGGGCGTGAGCTCGAAGCGCACAAAATGCACGGCAGAGGTCTTTTCGTCGTTCTCCCGGTCCATGTCCTCGTCGGCAATCGCATACACGCGGGCGTGACCCTCGACCTCGACGAACAGCCGGTCTTCCACCCCGATCAGCCGTGCCAGTTCACGCTTGCGTTCATTGACATCGGGGTACTCGAGCAGCACGGTGGCCTTCCAGTTGCTGCCGTCCGGCACCAGCGGCGCGTAAGCCTCAATTTCCTGGGCGATGCCTTCTTCCTCGAAGATTTTCTCGATGCGCAGCATTTCCTGGATCTGGTACCGGATGCTGGTCTCGCTTTCGAACTGCAGGTTGATGTGTTCACCGAGGCGCACGCTGCGCAGGCGGCGGTGCGCCATGATGGCCGCCTTGTGGTCCCTGCGGTACTTGCTGTAGGCCTCCAGCGTCATGAGGCTGCCTGCGGTGATTTTTCCGGTGATCTGCATGAGGCTTCCTGAATTACTTCAGGCCGTAGGCGGTGCGCACCAGGGTCAGCGGGTGTTTCTGCGGCGGTGCGCCCAGCTGGTTGACGTCGAACCCCTGGGCGATGTGGTGGCCGCCCAGCGGGCAGTCGCTGCTGATCACGTCGGGCAGGCCGCCGTCCTTGTGGCTGGCCATGGCCTTGAACAGTGGTTTGCCTATCTTCATCGCCTGCGCGTGGTAGGGCCGCTTCACGCCGAAGGTGCCGGCATGGCCCGAGCAACGTTCGTGCGTGTGCACGCTGGTGCCCGACACCATTTTGAGCATTTCCTCGGTTTTTTTTCCGATGTTCTGCACCCGGCCATGGCAGGGGATCTGGTAGCTGACCTTGCCCAGCGGCACCGGGAATTCGGTCTTGAGCAGGCCGTCGCGCTTGCGCGCCATCAGGTACTCGAACGGGTCCCACATGTGCTCCCTGACAAGTTGCACCTCTTCATCCTTCGGGTACATCAGCGGGATTTCCTGCTTGAACATCAGCGTGCAACTGGGCACCGCACTCAGGATGGCAAAACCATCGCGCGCATACCGGGCCAGCACCGGGATGTTGGCCAGTTTGCTGTCGTTGACCGAATCGAGGTCGCCGAGCTCGAGTCTGGGCATGCCGCAGCACTTTTCCTTGTCGACCAGCACATAGGGGACCTCATTGTGGTCCAGCACCTTGAGCAGGTCGTGGCCGATGCCGGGCTCGTTGTAGTTGATGTAGCAAGTGGCATAGATCACCACCTTGCCGGGCGTCCTGGCGCCGTCCCTGACCGGGTGCGGCGGCGACTCGGGGGCGCCGGAACGGAATTTTTTCGACGCCAGTTCGGGCAGCCACGCGTTTTTGTCGACACCGAGGACTTTTTCCATCACGGCGCGCGCCGGCCTGGTCTTGTTGACCGCATTGGCCACCTGCACCACGATGGGAATGCCGGCGAACTGACCATGCACATCGGTGGACGCCAGAAACCTTTCTCCCAGACCGACCCCCCCCTTGCGGAACTTGATCGCCTTGGCGCGCAGCATGGTGTGCGGAAAGTCGAGGTTGAACTCGTGCGGCGGCACATAGGGGCACTTGGTCATGTAGCAGAGGTCGCACATGTAACACTGGTCGACCACCTGCATGTAGTCCTTTTTATCCACGCCGTCGACCTCGCCGGTCTTGCTCTCGTCCACCAGGTCGAACAGCGTGGGGAAAGCACCGCACAAGCTCACACAGCGCCGGCAGCCATGACAGATGTCGAAGATGCGCGCCATCTCCTGGAAGGCCGCGTCCTCGTTGTAGTAGTCGGGGCTCTTCCAGTCGATGGCATGGCGTGTTGGCGCCTGCAGATTGCCTTCTGTAGCCATGGTTTTGTCTCCTCTTCTTGCCGCACCACTACGCCCCGGCGGCGTAGCGAGCGGCCGTCAGCCAAGGCGCGGGTGGCTGGAAACCGGAGCGACCTTGAGGGTCGTGAGGATTTCCAGACAGGCCCCGCAACGACGGATCACGGCCGCGCAGTAGCCGAAACTCAATCCACCAGTTCGGCCAGGGCCTTGGTGTACCGATTCGCATGCGACCGCTCGGCCTTGGCCAGCGTTTCGAACCAGTCCGCCACTTCGTCGTGGCCTTCGTCACGCGCGGTCCTGGCCATGCCGGGGTACATGTCGGTGTACTCGTGGGTTTCGCCAGCGACTGCGGAGGCGAGGTTCTCGCGGGTGCCGCCGAAGGGCATGCCGGTCGCCGGGTCGCCGCACTGTTCCAGCCACTCGAGGTGGCCATGCGCGTGACCGGTTTCGCCTTCCGCGGTGGAGCGGAACAGCGCGGCGACATCGGGTTGGCCTTCGACGTCGGCCTTGTTGGCGAAATAAAGATAACGACGGTTGGCCTGGGATTCGCCGGCAAATGCGGCCTTCAGGTTTTCTTCCGTCCTGGAGCCTTTGAGAGCAGCCATGGAAATCTCCTTCGTGGTTGTGAAAGTTGTGTATCCCCGGCATGGATACCGGCGACGCCAACACAGTAGGCCTATCCCGCGGCCGCGTCAAATGGCCTGGCTCAATGCCTTTCGGCAACAAAAACTATCGCCGCGTGCAGCTGTCAAGCATTCGCAGCACCCCCGCCCGGGCCTGCACCCGGCTGCGCTTGGCAGGCGCCGAGAGTTACGTTATAGTAAATGCATTATGATTAGGTAAATCCCAGCCGCATCCCCCCTGCGCCTGGATTGCTCTGCCGACACCCTCCTGGAGACCCGCCATGGCTGCCCTTGCGAACACCCTGACCCCGCCCCCCGCCCTGTCGTCGCTGCCCGCACCGGCAGCGGTGCAGCAGCTGCACCACTACGCCTACCGCGCCAAAGACGCCGAGGAAACCCGGCACTTCTACGAAGACATTCTGGGCCTGCCGCTGTACCACATCATCCAGAGCGACTACGTGCCCAGCACCGGCGAGTACTGCCCCTACACGCACTTTTTCTTCCGGCTGCAGGACGGCTCCTTCATCGCCTTTTTCGACCTCGGCAACGACGAGGCGGCCCTGCCCTCGCCGAACACGCCGCTGTGGGTCAACCACATCTCGTTTCGCGTCAACACCGTGGCGGATCTGGAAGCCATGAAGGCGCGCCTCCAGGCCGATGGCATCGAGGTGCTGGGCGTGACCGACCACCACATCTTCAAGAGCATTTATTTCTTCGACCCGAACGGCGTGCGGCTGGAACTGACGGCGCAACTGGCCGACGAGTTCCAGATGCTGCAGGAGAGCAAAACCGCCCACGCCCGGCTGGCCGAGTGGACGGCGCGCAAGCAGCAGTGGCGCCAGGACAAGGCCGCCGGGCGTGCGGCCGAGGCGCTCAAGCCGCAGCAGAACGACAGGCCGGAAGTCGCCGGCAAGCCACGCGCCTGAGGGCGATTTACTATTATTTTGATAGCTGCTCGCGCTTGTTCCACAAGGGCCAGGGCCGAAAATCACTTGAAACAAGTCAATCCCGGAGCGCCCCACGCCATGCTGGAGACAAAGCCCGCCTACGCCCAGACGGCGTTCACCAACGGTTATGAATTCACCCAGGGCACGGGTTACACCCTGCCCGAATACCCGTTTGTCGCCCCGCCCGAACTCGGCGCGACACCAATCAGGCGCCACCCCATCGTCATCGTCGGCGGCGGTATCACCGGCCTGAGCCTGGCCTGCGCGCTGGCACGTTACGGCGTCGAGGCCGTGCTGCTGGATGAAGACAACAGCGTGGGCGTCAAGGGCGCGTCGTCGCGCGGCATCTGTTACACGCAGAAGTCGCTGGAGATTTTCCACCGCCTCGGCATCTACGAGCGGATTGCCGCCAAGGGCGTGCAGTGGAGCGTGGGCCGCACCTTTGCCGGCGCCGACGAGGTTTACTCCTTCGACCTGCGCCAGCAAAGCAATTTCAACCTCTCGACCCAGCCGCCCTTCATCAACATCCAGCAGTTCTACATCGAGGGCTACCTGGTCGAACGTATTTATGGACTCGGGCATGTGGACCTGCGCTGGAAGTCGCGCGTCACGGCCTTCACGCAGAACGCCGATGTCGCCACGCTGACGGTGGAAACGCCGGCGGGCAGCTACCAGATCGAGGCCGAGCATGTGATCGACGCTTCCGGATCACACACCCCCTTTCACGACTGGGTGGGCGCCACCATGCAGAACAAACGCGGCGATGACCGCTGGTGCATCGCCGACGTGCGTTTTTCCACACATCCGCCGGTCGAGCGCCACACCTGGATAGAGGCGCCGTTCAACGACAACCGCGCGGTCTGGCAGCACCTGATGGCCGACGATGTCTGGCGCATCGACTACCAGATGGCGCCCAACGCCGACCCGGACGCCGTGAGCCGCGAAGACGTGGTGCGCGAGCGCCTGCAGCGCCAGTTCGGCAAGGACGTCGATGTCGAGATCGTCTGGGTCGGGCCTTATGCCTACCGCAGCCGCTGCCTGGACCAGCTGCGCGTGGGCCGCGTGTTTTTCATGGGGGACACCGCAAAAATCGTCAGTCCCTTCGGCGCGCGCGGCGGCAACACCGGCGTGGCCGATGCCGACAACCTGGCCTGGAAGCTGGCCGCCGTGCTGCGCGGCCGTGCCAGCGCGACACTGCTGGACAGCTACAACGCGGAGCGGCTCGAGGCAGCCCGGCAGAACGTGCAGGTGACCAACCGCACCGCACGCTTCCTGCGCCCGGCCGATGGCATGGAGCGCTGCTTCCGCACGGCAACCCTGGGCCTGGCCCGGCAATACCCGTTTGCGCGTTCGCTGGTCAATACCGGCCGCATGGCAGTGGCCAACAGCTACACACGTTCGCCCCTCTGCGACAACACCGGGGGACAGTCGGTGCAAAACGTGGCCTTTCGCTGGGCCGACGGTTCACCAGGCGCGGTCAACCAGCTGCTGCAGTGGGCCGACGGCCAGCTGCTCTTGTTGCTGTTCGGCGAACTGCCGGCCGCAGGCCTGCGGCGCCTCAGGCAATTGACACAACACGCCCCGGTGCGCAGCGTGCAGGTGCTGGGCCCGCACGAGCAGGCGCAGGCCCGCGAGCATGTGCGCGACATCCACGCCCGGGGCACCAGCCACCTGCGGGATGCCTGCCAGGTCTCTGGCCAGGCCTGGGCCCTGGTTCGGCCCGATGGCTACCTGGCTGCCACCGGCACGGCCGTGGATGGCCAGCTGGTCGCAGCCGTCGAAAAAACCCTGGGCCTGCGCTGAATCCGGAACCACATGCCATGACAAGCAAAGCCACCTTCAACACCTCCGCCAATTTCCAGGATGCCGACGCCTTTTACGAATGCCTGCTGGACGCCCACCAGGGCCTGAGCCGCGAGCAGTCCGAGCTGCTGAACGCCCGGCTGATCCTGGTCCTGGCCAACCAGATCGGCGACAGCGCGGTGCTCAAAGCCTGCATTGAGGGCGCCCGTGGCGAGCCGGCCGGCTGAAGTGGCGGCAGTCGAATAAAATCGGCCCACTGATCCACCCCGGCGGCATCTCACCAGATGCCGTTTTTCATTGCCGCCCATGACCGACCCTGCCAAGCCCCTGCCCACCCCACCTGCCGCCGGCGCTGCGCCCGAGCGGGTTTCCGTGCCCACGCCGGGGCTGGACAGCCTGGCCAAATCTTTCGAGCCCGCCGCCATTGAAAGCCAGTGGGGCCCGCGCTGGGAAGCCAGCGGCATGTACGAACCCACGCTGGATGCGGCGAAACCGTCGTTTTCGATCCAGCTGCCGCCGCCCAACGTGACCGGCACGCTGCACATGGGGCACGCCTTCAACCAGACCATCATGGATTCGCTCACGCGTTACCACCGCATGCGCGGCCACAACACGCTGTGGGTACCGGGCACGGACCATGCCGGCATCGCCACCCAGATCGTCGTCGAGCGCAAGTTGCAGGGTGAAGGCAAAAGCCGGCACGACCTGGGCCGCGAAAAGTTCGCCGAGAAAGTCTGGGAGTGGAAGGAAGAATCGGGCAGCACCATCACGCGCCAGATGCGCCGCATGGGCGACTCGGTGGCCTGGAAACACGAGTACTTCACGATGGACCCCAAGATGTCCAAAGTGGTCACCTCGACCTTTGTGCAGTTGTACGAACAGGGCCTGATCTACCGCGGAAAACGCCTGGTCAACTGGGATCCGGTCCTGAAATCGGCGGTGTCCGACCTGGAAGTCGAAAGCGAGGAAGAAGACGGTTTTCTCTGGCACATCGCTTACCCGCTGGCCGACGGCAGCGGTTCGCTGACGGTGGCGACCACCCGGCCCGAAACCATGCTCGGCGACGTGGCGGTGATGGTGCATCCGGAGGATGAACGCTACAGCCACCTGATCGGCACGATGGTGACACTGCCGCTGTGCGACCGCGAGATCCCGGTGATCGCCGACGACTATGTGGACAAGGCCTTCGGCACCGGCGTGGTCAAGGTCACGCCCGCGCACGACAGCAACGACTATGCGGTGGGCCAGCGGCATCAGTTGCCCATGATTGGCGTGCTCACGCTGGACGCCGCCGTCAATGACAACGCGCCCCAAAAATACCGCGGCATGGACCGCTTCGTGGCGCGCAAGGCGGTGGTCGCCGACCTCGAGGCCCAGGGCCTGCTGGTCGAGGTCAAGAAACACAAGCTGATGGTGCCGCGCTGCGCGCGCACCGGCGCCGTGATCGAGCCCATGCTGACCGACCAGTGGTTTGTGGCGATGAGCAAGGTCAGCGAGCAGGACCCGACCGGCAAGTCGATCGCCCAGAAGGCACGTGATGCGGTCGACAGCGGCGCGGTCAAGTTTGTGCCCGAGCAGTGGGTCAACACCTACAACCAGTGGATGGGCAATATCCAGGACTGGTGCATCTCGCGCCAGCTCTGGTGGGGTCACCAGATTCCGGCCTGGTACGACGAGGACGGCAAGGTTTATGTGGCCGACAGCGAAGCCGCAGCGCAGGCACAGGCACCGGGCAAAACGCTGACACGCGACCCGGACGTGCTGGACACCTGGTACTCCTCGGCGCTGGTGCCTTTTTCCTCGCTGGGCTGGCCGGAGAAGACCAAGGAGCTTGAACTCTTTTTGCCATCGAGCGTGCTGGTCACCGGCTACGACATCATCTTCTTCTGGGTCGCCCGGATGATCATGATGACCACGCATTTCACCGGCCAGGTGCCTTTCCACCATGTCTACATCCACGGCCTGGTCAAGGATGCCCAGGGCAAGAAGATGAGCAAGTCCGAGGGCAATGTGCTGGACCCGGTGGACCTGATCGACGGGATCGAGCTGGCGCCGCTGCTGGACAAACGTTCGCAAGGCCTGCGCAAGCCCGAAACCGCGCCGCAGGTACGCAAAAACACCGAGAAGGAATTCCCGGCCGGCATCCCGGCTTATGGCGCCGACGCGCTGCGCTTCACCTTTGCGTCACTGGCCAGCCTGGGCCGCAGCATCAACTTCGACAGCAAACGCTGCGAGGGTTACCGCAACTTCTGCAACAAGCTCTGGAACGCCACACGGTTCACGCTGATGAACTGCGAGGGCCAGGACTGCGGCCTGGCCGAACACACGAAAGAACAGTGCGCGCCGGGCGCCGAGTTCCATAACTACCTGAGCTTCTCGCAGGCGGATCGCTGGATTGCCTCGACGCTGCAGCGGGTCGAGGCCGACGTCGCCAAAGGTTTTGCCGATTACCGCCTCGACAACGTCGCCGGCAGCATCTACCAGTTCGTCTGGGACGAGTTCTGCGACTGGTACCTGGAAATCGCCAAGGTGCAGATCCAGACCGGCACGCCGGCCGAACAACGCGCGACACGCCGCACGCTGATCCGCACGCTGGAAGCCATCCTGCGGCTGGCGCACCCGGTGCTGCCTTTCATCACCGAGGAACTCTGGCAAATCGTCGCGCCAGTCGCCGGGATCAAAAAAGCCGAGTACATCGGCCAGGCCGCTTACCCGCAAAGCCAGCCCGGCAAGATCGACCCGCAGGCCGAGGCCCATGTGGCCAAACTCAAGACCCTGGTCGATGCCTGCCGCAATTTGCGCGGCGAGATGAAGGTCTCGCCGGCCACGCGCCTGCCGCTGTTTGTGGTCGGCGACCAGGCCTTCATGACGCAATCCGCACCGGTGATCAAGGCGCTGGCCAAGCTCAGCGAGGTCAAGGTGTTTGACAGCGAGGCCGACTGGGCCAAAGCGGCCGAGGCGGCGCCTGTCGCCGTGGTCGGGGAGGCCAAAGTCTGCCTGCACATGGAAGTCGACGTCGCCGCTGAAAAGCTGCGCCTCGGCAAGGAAGCCACGCGGCTGGAGGGCGAACTTGTCAAGGTCCAGGCCAAGCTGGCCAACGAGGCCTTTGTGGCCAAGGTGCCGCCGGCGGTGCTGGAGCAGGAGCGCAAGCGCCTGAGTGACTACACGGCGACGCTGGAGAAAATCCGCGCTCAACTCACACGGCTGAATTAAGCAGCAGGGACGCCGGGATTTAAGCTGGCAGGAGCCGCGGGTCCGGCTCTGCCGGACCGCACGCGCCGGGGCACTGTTTATCGGATCGAGTATTCCTGCTCACCCCACTGCGAAGGCGACACGGCGCCCGGCAGTTCCATGTCCATGGGCGCGCTGGGGATGTAGTCGGCGCTGCGCTGGTCGGCCGCTATCGCCTCGTGCATGCGGTGCGCCACGTACCAGCTTGAACGCAGGCGCGCTTCACGGGTGTGGGAGCCCAGGCGCGGCGTGATGAAGAGGTTTTTCAGGCCGTTGACCGGCGAGTTTTCGGCGGTGAAATTGTCCTCCGCGCCGTCCAGGATGCAGGCCTCGATGCGCCCGTCACACAGGGCCGCCGCCAGGGCGTGTTCGTCAAACAGCGCGCTGCGGCTGATGCCGACCCAGAGCTGGTTGCGCTTGCAGGCCGCCAGCAGTTTTTCGTTGACAAAGCTGCGGAATCGCGTGGCGTACAACATCTGCACCGACACGGCATCCGACTGGCTGACCAGCTCGGTCAGGGTGACCGGCTGGATGCGCAGGCGCTCCCAGATCGGCGCGGTGTGGTGAACTGCCGGGTCGTACCCGATCAGCCGCACGCCCAGGCCGGTCAGCATGCCCGCCAGCGTATGCGCCGTGGGCGCCAGGCCCAGGATGCCGACGGTGCTGCCATGTAATTCCCGGCCCATTTGTGTGGTCGGGTGGCGCCTGCCCATCAGCGCCGAGACCACGCCACGCCGGTACAACAGCAGCAGGCTGCTGAGCAGGTATTCGGCGTTGGAGCGCACGTTGGCGCTGCTCGCGTGAATCACCTTGATGCCGCGTTCCTTGCAGGCTTCGAGGTCGGTGTTGTCGGTGCCCACATGCAGGCGGCCGACGGCCTTGAGCTTGGGCACGAAGTCGAGGAATTCCCGGGTGACCACGGTCTGGCGCGGAAAAACAATGCCGCGCGTCTTGTAGGCCATTTTGCGCAGCACCACCAGGTCGTCCGCGAGTTCGGGACGGTATTCCACACTGTGGCGCGACTCCAGCCAGGCCATGGCTTCAGGCACCAACGCATCAAGAAGTAAGATGTCCACCCAGCTATCCTTTTTTCTTTTCCAGCGACCGTTATCCGGTTTCCCACCCTGATTCGGGCCCTCGTCCGACGCCATTGCTGTGCTAACTACGCAACACTTTAGCCCTTTAAACTTTAAAAGTCGATGCAAAAAGTCACACTAAAAAAGGCCGTATTCCCGGTGGCGGGTCTGGGAACCCGGTTCCTGCCGGCCACCAAGGCCCAGCCCAAGGAAATGTTGCCTGTGGTGGACAAACCGCTGATCCAGTACGCTGTGGAAGAGGCTTATGCGGCGGGCATACGCCACATGATTTTTGTCACCGGACGCAATAAGCGGGCCATCGAAGACCATTTCGACACCGCTTACGAGCTGGAAACCGAGCTGGAAGCCGCCGGCAAACAAAAACTGCTGGAACTGGTGCGCTCCATGAACCCCGGCGACATGGATTTTTCCTATGTCCGCCAGCCACGCTCGCTGGGCCTGGGCCATGCGGTGCTGTGTGCCGAACACTTGGTCGGCAACGAGCCCTTTGCCGTATTGCTGGCCGACGACCTGATGGTGGGTTCCCCGCCGGTGCTGGCCCAGATGGCGGCGCGCTTCGCTGAACTGCAGCAGTCGGTGCTGGCGGTGCAGGAAGTGCCCGCAGAACATACACGCCGCTATGGCATCGTGGCCGGCGAAAGCGTCAGCCCGCAGCTGATCAAGGTGGCCACCATGGTGGAAAAACCTGCGCCCGAAGTCGCTCCCTCACGCATGGGGGTGGCGGGTCGCTACATCCTCACGCCGGCCGTTTTCCGGCATATCCGCAACCAGCCTACCGGTGTGGGCGGGGAAATCCAGCTGACCGACGGCATTGCCGGCCTGATGGCGGAAGAAGCTGTGTATGCCTATCAGTACGACGGCAAGCGTTATGACTGCGGCAGCAAGGAAGGGTTTCTGGAGGCCACGGTGGAGTTGGCCCTGAAACATCCCGAAGTTGGCGAGCACTTTCGCAACTACCTGAAAAATCTCCAGGTTTCCTGACAGCGCTTCCTGGCGCCATGCCGGGAAGCGGGAGGGGATCAGCGGCGCTTGAGCACGTGGATGAAGTCGCCGCCTTCGGTCTGCTGCTCCACCAGTTCGTTGCCGGTCTGTTTGGCAAACGCCATGAAATCGCGCGTCGAGCCTGAATCCGTGGACACCACGCGCAGCAACTGGCCGCTGTTCATTTCGGCGAGCGCCTTCTTGGCCTTGAGGATGGGCAGCGGGCAGTTGAGGCCCCGGGTGTCGAGTTCTTTGTCGATGTGCATCGTTGATCCTTGGATTGCCCTTATTTTAAGCAGATCCATGAAACACGCGGGCCGGTAGCCACCCTGACCCTTCGACGTTCAGGCGCAAGTGTTTGCAGAACCCCCGTTTGCTACGAAATTTATAGCTGACTGCGCCCGGATGGCGTGGGCCGAAGGCCTTTTTGGTGCATAAAAAATCCCGGGGATGCAGTGCAACCCCGGGATGGCCTGTGCAGGCGCGGCGCGCCGGCCGGACGCTTACTTCATGCCAAACCTGGCCTTGGCGTCGTTCTGGCACGTGTCTTTGGCAGCCCCTGACAGGGTGTCGCAACGCTCCTTGGCGGCCTTGTACTGGGCCTCGTTCTTGTCGGCG
>CALRTF020000032.1:0-25494 GCA_943370985.1 Paenacidovorax caeni | reverse complement strand
ACTCATCTTGAGCACTGCGGTGTTGCCAAAGGCCAGGCAGGGCGCCACCTTCCAGGTGGCGGTCATGAAGGGCACGTTCCACGGCGAGATCAGCGCGCAGACGCCGGTCGGGTGGTACAGCGTGTAGTTCAGGTGCGTCTCGGTCGGGTAGGTATGGCCATCAACCCGGGTGCACATCTCGGCGAAGTAATAGAAGTTGTCGGCCGCGCGCGGGATCAGCTGCTTGCCGGTCTGGGCAATCACCTGGCCGCAATCATCGGTCTCGGTCCGGGCGATCTCGGGCACATGGGCGGCGATCAGGTCGCCGAGCTTGCGGATGATTTTGGCTCGGGCCGGTGCGGCCATGCCGGCCCAAGCCGGGAAGGCCTGTTTGGCGGCCGCGACTGCGGCATTCACTTCGGCCTCGCCGCCCGCAGCCACTTCGGCCAGCACCTCCTGCGTAGCCGGATTCACGGTTTCGAAATAACTGCTGCCGGCGAAGGATTTGCCGTTGATGAGGTGATTGATCTGCATGTCTATGTGGCCCCCACGTTTGCCGCTGAAGCGGCTGCACTGCCCCCTGAGGGGGTGCGAACTTGTTTGAAGCGGTTCTGCACGGCGTTCATTCGATGGTATTGATCAGGTCGCCCAGGCCTTCGATACTGGTCACGACCACATCGCCGGGGCGGCAATCGACCACGCCGTCGGGCGTGCCGGTCAGGATCAGGTCACCGGCTTGCAGCGTCATGAAGCTGCTGAAGTACTCGATCAGGAAGTCCACGCTGAAAATCATGTCGCGCGTGTTGCCCGACTGCGTGATTTTTCCGTTGACCGTGGTCTGCAGCGCCAGCGCCATCGGGTCGGCGATGTCCGCCGCATCCACCAGCCAGGGGCCCAGCGGCGTGCAGGTGTCGCGGTTTTTCACGCGCAGGTTGGGGCGGTACCAGTTTTCCAGGTAGTCGCGGATCGCGTAGTCGTTGGCAATGGTGTAGCCGGCGATGAAGTCGCGCGCGTCGTCGCGCTTCACGTTCTTGGCCATCCGGCCGATGACGATGGTCAGTTCGCACTCGTAATGCATGAACTGCACGTCAGGAGGCCGGCGCGCCAGCTGCCGGTGGCCGGTCAGCGTGCTTTCGCCCTTGATGAACACCAGCGGCTCTTCGGGCGCCTTGAACGCCAGTTCCTTCGCATGGTCGGCGTAGTTCAGCCCGAGCGCGAGGATGGTGCGCGGACGCGGCGTGGGTTCCAGTGGCGGCAGCCAGGTCACGGCGTCTTCGGCGACGAGCTTGCCGTTGTCCAGCAGCAGCTGGCCTTCGCGCTCTGTGGCTGAATGCACCTGACCCTGATGGATCACACGCGCGTGTTTCATGTGTCCTCCCCACGCAGCGTGTTCCTCAGCGTGCCGAATCCCGGCGCCGTGATGTCGATGCGATCTCCAGCCCTGGCCAGCGGCCGGCCCAGGTCACAACCGAGCATCAGCACATCGCCGGGTTGCAGGCTCATGAACTCGCCGACATCGGCCAGTAGTTGCGCAGCCGGGCGGACCAGTTGTGAAAAATCGACGCGCTGCTTCAGTTCCCCGTTGATGCGCAGTTCCAGCGTGAAGCCCGAAGGATCGCCGGCTTCGCTGGCAGGAAGCAGGCGCGCGCCGATGCCTAGAAAGCCGTCCAGGTTTTTGAACTTGACGGGCGGGCGGAAAAAGCTGGCATGGGGGATGGACAGGTCGTTCATCAAGACATGGCCCGCTACCGCGCCGGCCTCGCCGATGACCATCGCGATGGTGGCGCCGATCTCGACCGCGGGCACACGCGCGGGGATGGCAATCGCCGCGCCATGCGCGCTCCAGGTATTGGCCGTCTTCACATAGAGTACCGGTGCTTTGGGCGCTGCCTTGTAAGGCGGCTGCAGCATCTGTGCTTTCAGTGCCTCAACCTCGTTTTCGAAATTGAGCAGCGTGCCGTAAACCGTTCCCGCAGGCATCCAGCTCATGGTTGCTCCAGTTCAATCACCTTGTCGAGCAGTTCGTAAAGCTGCGCCAGCTGCTGCTTGCCCAGCGATTGCTCCATCCACGCGTAGTGGGCTTCGATGCTTTGCGACAGGGCGGCGACCAGTTGCAGGCCCTTGTCGGTGGCTTCGACCACGGTGCGGCGCTGGTCGGCCGGATCGCGCGCGCGCCGGATCAGGCCGTCGCGCTCCATGCGCGTGAGCACGCCGGTCAGGCTGGGGCCCAGGATGAAGGCCTCGCGTGCGACCTTGCCCGTTTCCACCACGCCGTGTTCGCCGAGCACCCGCAGCACACGCCACTGCTGGTCGCTCAGCGCATGTTCGCGCAGTTGCGGCCGGGTATGGGCCATGACCGACTCGCGCGCCTGCAGCAGCAGGCGGGGCAAATTGCGGTGGATAAACGGCGTGGTCATGGCGATGCGTATTTATTTAACATGTTAAATGAAAATGCGCCAAAGCCCTCCCCACGGGGGCGTCGGGCTTACCCGTACTGTGTATAAATACAGTAATATCCGGCATGGCCAAAGACAAGACGATTTTCAGCTGCACCGAATGCGGCGGCAGCAACCCCAAGTGGCTGGGCAAGTGCCCGCATTGCGGCGCATGGAACACGCTGATTGAGTCGGCCGCCGAAAGCAGCTCGCCGGTCAAAAACCGTTTTGCCTCGCTGGCCAAACCCTCGGAAGTCGCCACGCTGGCGGACATCGAAGCCACCGACATGGCGCGCACCCCCACCGGCCACGAGGAGCTGGACCGCGTGCTGGGCGGCGGGATCGTCGAAGGCGGCGTGGTGCTGATAGGCGGCGACCCGGGCATCGGCAAGTCGACCTTGCTGCTGCAGGCGCTCGATTCGCTGCAGCGCGCCGGCCTGGACACCCTCTACGTCACCGGTGAAGAAAGCGGCGCCCAGGTCGCGCTGCGCTCGCGCCGGCTCGGGCTGGACGGCTCGCAGGTCAAGGTGCTGGCGGAAATCCAGCTTGAAAAAATCCTCGCCACGCTGGAGGCCACGAAACCGGCCGTCGCCGTGATCGACTCGATCCAGACCGTGTATTCGGACCAGCTCACCTCGGCGCCGGGCTCGGTGGCGCAGGTGCGCGAATGCGCCGCCCACCTGACACGTGCGGCCAAGTCCAGCGGCGTCTGCATCATCCTGGTCGGCCATGTCACCAAGGAAGGCGCGCTGGCCGGCCCACGCGTGCTGGAGCACATGGTCGACACCGTGCTGTATTTCGAGGGCGACACCCATTCGAGCTTCCGCCTGGTGCGCGCGATCAAGAACCGCTTTGGCGCGGTCAACGAGATCGGCGTGTTTGCCATGACCGAAAAAGGCCTCAAGGGCGTGACCAACCCGAGCGCCATCTTCCTGAGCCAGCACAGCGAGCCGGTGCCCGGCAGTTGTGTGCTGGTCACGCTGGAGGGCACACGCCCCATGCTGGTCGAGATCCAGGCGCTGGTCGACAGCGGCGGCCCCAGCCCGCGCCGGCTGTCGGTGGGACTGGACCGCGACCGCCTGGCCATGCTGCTGGCGGTGCTGCACCGCCACGCCGGCATCGCCTGCATGGACCAGGACGTGTTTGTCAACGCGGTCGGCGGCGTGCGCATCAGCGAGCCGGCGGCCGACCTGTCGGTGATGCTGGCCATCACCTCCAGCCTGCGCGGCAAGCCGCTGCCCAAAGGCTTCATCGCTTTCGGTGAAGTCGGCCTTGCCGGCGAGGTGCGGCCCGCGCCGCGCGGCCAGGAGCGCCTGAAGGAAGCCGCCAAGCTGGGTTTCAGCGTGGCCGTGGTGCCCAAGGCCAATGCGCCGAAGAAGGCTATCGAGGGCCTGACCATCCACGCGGTCGAGCGGGTCGAGCAGGCGATCGACCTGGTGCGCAGCCTGGCCTGAGCCGCGGGACGGATTGCGGTAAAAATGCCGCATGAAACTCGCCGTTATCTCCGACATCCACGGCAACCTGCTGGCGCTGCAGGCGGTGCTGGCCGACATCGCCCGGCAGGCCGTGGACCAGACCGTCAACCTGGGCGACATCCTGAGCGGCCCGTTGCAGGTGGCCGAAACCGCCGACCTGCTGATGGCGCAGGACTTTCCAACCGTAAGCGGCAACCACGAGCGGCAGTTGCTGGCGCTGCTGGGCCAGCCGCCGGACCGTCTGGATACGCGCACCAGCGACGCTTATGCGGCCAGCCAGGTGTCGCCGGTCCACACGGACTGGCTGGCATCGCTGCCGGCGTCCATGGCCCTGAACAGCGACATCTGGCTGTGCCACGGCACGCCGGGCAGTGACCTGCAGTACTGGCTGGAAACCGTGGTGCCGGGCTTCGACCAGGGACAGGGTCCGGGTGTGCGCGCAGCCAGCGCGAGCGAGGTGGCCGAACGCCTGGGCCGCACCGTCACGCACCCGGTGGTGTTGTGCGGCCACACCCATGTGCCGCGCGTGGCGCAGTGCCAGGGCCCGCACGGGCCGGTGCTGATCGTCAACCCGGGCAGCGTGGGCCTGCAGGCGTATGGCGATGCCCACCCCTGGCCCCATGTGGTCGAGAACGGCGCGCCGCATGCACGTTATGCGCTCCTGCAATCAGGCGACGCGGGCTGGCAGGTGTCGCTGCGCGCCGTGCCCTACGACCACATGGCGCAATCACGCGTGGCAGCACGCCAGCACCGGCCCGACTGGGCCCATGCGCTGGCCACCGGCTTCATGCCGCCGCGCGGCGGCGGGCTGGCCTGATCGGTAGTTGCTACAAAAATCATAGCTGCATGCTCCCGCCGGACGTGGGCTGGGGCCCGAAAAGGCTGGCAAAGTCCGGGCCAGGATGGATCGGAACCGAGGGCTACGCAGTGTCCGCAGCCGCCGCCCGCCGGTGCCTGCGAAAATGGCGTGATGAACTTCCAGAAAATTCTTGTTCCGATCGCCGGTGTCGCCGTTGTTGTGCTGGCCTACCGCAGCTTCGGCTGGGCCGGCGTCGCCGCCGGCGTGGGCGGTTTGCTGATGTGGGTGCTGCTGCATTTCACGCGCATGATTCAGGTCCTGCGGCGGGCGGCCGACCAGCCCATCGGGTATGTCGCCAGCGCCGTCATGCTCAATGCCAAGCTCAAGCCGGGGCTCACACTGATGCACGTCGTCGCCATGACACGTTCGCTCGGCGCCCTGCGCTCACCGAAAGACGAGCAGCCCGAAATTTTTGTCTGGACCGACACTGGCGGCTCGGCCGTGACCTGCACCTTCGTCGGCGGCAAGCTCAGCCACTACGAATTGTTCAGGCCTGTGCAGCCCGAGCCGGCACCGGCGGTGCCTGCAGTCAGCGATTCCAGCCAGGCGCCGCCGGCCCCGTAAAATCAGCCTTTCGGGTTTTGCCACTGCCGGCATGAACCCGCGGCAGTTCCCCATCGACTCACCCACAGAGGATTCGCACCATGTCCCCCCTCCCTCCTTCCATGGCAGACCGTGACGGCAAAATCTGGATGGACGGCCAGATGGTCGACTGGCGTGATGCCAAGATCCATGTGCTGAGCCACACCCTGCATTACGGCTGCGGCGCTTTCGAAGGCGTGCGTGCCTACAACACCGAAGGCGGCACGGCGATCTTCCGGCTCGAAGAACACACCGAACGCCTGTTCAACAGCGCCAAGATCCTGCGCATGAAAATCCCCTTCAGCATGGACGAGGTCATGGAGGCGCAAAAAGCCGTGGTGCGCGAGAACAAGCTCGAAAGCTGCTACCTGCGCCCGCTGACCTGGATCGGTTCGCAAAAACTTGGCGTCTCGCCCAGGGGCAACACCATTCACCTGATGGTTGCGGCCTGGCCCTGGGGCGCCTACCTTGGCGAGGAAGGCATGCAGCGCGGCATCCGCGTCAAGACCTCGAGCTACACCCGCCACCATGTCAACATCACGATGACGCAGGCCAAGGCGGTCAGCAACTACACCAACTCCATCCTGGCCAACATGGAAGCGCTGGACGATGGTTACGACGAGGCGCTGCTGCTCGACGCCTCGGGTTTTGTCAGCGAAGGCGCGGGCGAGAACATTTTCGTGATCAAGGGCGGCGTGGTCTACACCCCCGACCTGTCGGCCGGCGCGCTCAACGGCATCACGCGCAACACCATCCTGCACATCTGCAAGGACCTCGGCCTGGAGCTGGTCCAGAAACGCATCACGCGCGACGAGGTCTATATCTCCGACGAGGCCTTCTTCACCGGTACCGCTGCTGAAGTCACGCCGATCCGCGAACTCGACCGCATCGAGATCGGCGCCGGCTCGCGCGGCCCCATCACCGAAAAAATCCAGAGCGCGTTTTTTGACATCGTCAACGGACGCAACCCGAAATATGCCCACTGGCTCGCGAAAGTCTGATCATGCCTACTTCCTTCACCGTTGAACTGCTGGCCAAGGACCTCAACCCGCAAGGCGGCGTGTTCTGCCCCAGCCCCAAGGCCGACATGGCGATCTGGAACAGCCACCCCAAGGTCTACCTCGATGTGGCGCGTACCGGCGAAGCCAAGTGTTCGTATTGCGGCACGGTGTACAAGCTCAAAGACGGCGAGCACTTCGGTTCCGGTCACTAGGATCCCTGGCGTGCCTGCCCCCCTTCAAGCGGCCGCCGCGGAACCGGCTTCGCCGGGCCGCCAGCGGCGCCCCCCTGGGGGGGAGGCGGCCGAAGGCCGCTACGGGGGGGCTTCTCTCATCATTGCTCCGCAGTGGATAGGCGACGCGGTCATGACCGAGCCGCTGCTGCGGCGCCTTCACGCACGTGGTGAGCAACTGACCGTCGGTGCCTTGCCCTGGGTCGCACCGGTCTACCGTGCGATGCCGCAGGTGCATGCGGTCATCGAGTTCCCGTTCGCGCACGGCGGCCTGCAACTGAAGGCGCGCCGCGAACTCGCCAAACGACTTGCCGGCCAGTTCGATACCGCTTACGTGCTGCCCAATTCGCTCAAAAGCGCCTTGCTGCCGCTGCTGGCCGGGATTCCCAAACGCATCGGTTACCTCGGCGAGGCGCGTTTCGGCCTGCTGACGCAGCGCCTGAAAAATCCCGCCAAGGGACAACGCCCGCCCATGGTGGCGTTTTATTCGGCGCTCAGCGGGGAGCGCGAGCTGGCGGGCGACAGGCCCGTGCTGCAGATGCCGGAGGCCGCAGTCACGCAGGCGCTGGCCGAACTCGGACTGCAGCGCGGCGGCTATGTGGTGTTTGCGCCCGGCGCCGAATATGGTCCGGCCAAACGCTGGCCGGCTGCGCATTTTTCGGCGCTGGCTCGCAGCCTGGATCTGCCTGTGGTGCTGCTCGGCTCCGGCAAGGAGGCCGCGCTGTGCGAACAGATCGCTGCGCCGGTCAATGCCTTGTTGCCCGGGCGTTGCCTGAATTTCGCCGGCAAAACCACGCTGGTGCAGGCTCTGTGTGCGATCGCCGCCGCGCGGCAGGTGGTCAGCAACGACTCGGGCCTGATGCATGTGGCGGCCGCTTTCGCTGTGCCGCAGGTTGCGATTTTTGGTTCGTCCAGCCCGCTGCACACGCCGCCGCTGAGCGAACGCGCTGCCGTGTTGTGGCTGAAGACCGATCCGGACTACCAGCCGCCGCTGGATTGCGCGCCCTGCTTCGAGCGCGAATGCCCGCTGGGCCACACGCGCTGCCTGCAGGACATCAGCGCCGCGCGGGTGCTCGCTGCCCTGCCGGACTAGGCCGGAAATGCGTCCAGGGCCTTGAAGCCGGCCTGCGGCTGGCCCGGCGTGCGCGCCACATTCATGACCCAGCAGACCATTGCGAAATAACCGGCCAGCGTGGTCAGCTCGACCACGCCCTGTTCGCCGAAAACCGCCAGCGCCGCGGCATACGACGCATCACACACGCCGTGGTGCGCCAGCAGCTCGGTCACCAGATCGATCGCGGCGGCCTCGTCGGCTGCCGTGCTGTGCGGGTACTTGCCGACGGCGACCGCATCGAGCACCGGCTGCGCGACACCCGCCTTGAGCGCCAGCGGCGCATGCACCAGCCACTCGAACTGGTTGCTGAGCTGGCGCGCGACCAGGCACATCGCGAGTTCGCGGATGCGCACCTCGAGCACGCAGTCGAAACGCAGGTATTCGCCGACCCTGCCGACCCGGGCCATCAGCTCCGGGCTGCGCAGCAATGGGATGAAGGGCCCCAGCACGGCCTTGCGCGGGCCCGCGATCAGTTCATCGGCCGATGCGCGCTGCGCTGCGCTCATGGCCTGCGCCGCCATCATGGGCAGCCGTTCCTGCGCTGCGGCCGAGAAGCCCTGGGCGACAGGCGGGGTCGGGGTCGTTGTTGTCACGGGGAACTCCTGCGTGGGGGTGGTTGCGGGCATCGATGGTAACGCGGTGCCACCGGGCGCAGGGCAAAAAAAAGCCACCTTGCGGTGGCTTTCAAAGCCCTCTTTCGAGGACGTCGTTGAGATGTCGTGGGCCTGTTGGTCGACCTGTTCCCCGCCTTGTTGACCTTGTTCTTGAATTCCCGGTGTTGTCACAGCAACCCGGTGACTGTAGGGGCGGAGCGCGTGCGCCGGCATCCCCCATTTAGGGGAGGGCTGTCGCTTTCAGCATGAAAACGCGTTGAAATCAGGACTTATTTCACGCTGGCGGTTTGCCGGCCGCAGCGTCCTTGAGGCCGTCAAGGAATTTGGCGGCATCGGCGGCTGCTTGTCCGGGGTCCACCGGCGGGTTTGCGTGCTTGACCAGTTCGTCCAGTCCCGGCTTGGGCAGGTCCGCCAGCGGGTTGGCGCCTGCCGGTTTTGCCGAAGCCGCTTTGTCCAGCGCGTCCTGGAGTTGCCGGGCGCGTCCCAGGGCATCGCTGTCGGTGGCGGGCTTGGCCGAGCCCGGCGGAGCGCCTGGCGCGCCTGCGCCGCCGGGGCCGGCGGCCGTGTCGGGACCGGGCGGGCTGTCCGGGGCCTGGGGCGCTTGGGGTATCCCGCCGCCGGGCGGCGCACTTTCAGACGCGGCGGCGGGCGGCTGCACCGGTGCAGGGGCAGCGGACGGGTCCTGCTGCGGCAGGCTGGGCGGTTTTTTATCGGCAGAGGCCGCGTCTGGCAACGGCTGGCCCGACAGTTCGGGCGCCGGCGGCTTGCCGCCGGATGGACCGGCAGCCGCGTCTGCAGCCGGCATCTTGCCGTCGGGCGCGGTGGCGCCGGGGCCGGACGGCGATTCCACACCCGGGGCGGCGTCCTGTGAACCCGCGGCTGCGGGCTGCGGCGCAGCGCCGCTTGCTGCGGCCGACTCCGGGGGCTTTTCTTGCGGGCTGTCCGCGCCGGGTGCCGCGCTGGTGCTGTCGCCCGGGCTGGCCGCCGTGCCGCCTGCATCACCGGCCGCTGCCGCTGCGCCGGGCGTCGGCGCCGGTGAGCCTGAGGGCGCGGCGCCGCCGGCGCCCGCAGCGCCGGCTGGCGCGGCGGCTTTGGCGTCTGCGCCAGCCGGGCTGGCAGCGGCTTCCGCCGCTGGCGGTGCGGGTGCTGCCGCAGGTTTGCGCGGCTTGGCTTCACCGCCCTGGTTGACCACTTCGGCGTCCACCATGGCTTCGGCACTGACAACGTCCGCGCGCGCGACTTCGGTTTGCGCCTTGGCCTCTTCCACCTTGGCCATGGCTTCGTCGATTTGCGCCTGGCCCTTGTCGCGGCGCTGCTCGACCTCGGCCTTGGCCTCGGCCGTGCGCTGCGCCATTTCCTGCGAGGCCTGCTGGACTTGGGCGCGCAGCGCATCGACCTCGGCGGCCACCGAGGCCAGTTCGCGGTCCATGTTTTCCTGCGCTTCGCGCGCCGCGTCGCCGGGCGGCGCGACCGCCGCCAGCGCGTCCTGCAGCAGGGTGGCCAGCGCCTGGCCGGCGGCGGCGAGTTTTTCCTGTTGGGCGGCCATGGCCTGGCTGGCTTGCTCCGCCTGCGCCAGCGCATCGTCACGCGTTGCCGCCAGCGCCTGCTGCATCGGCTGCACCGCACTCAGCAGCATGGCCATCATGGCCGAGGTGGCGGCGGGCTGGCGTGTGGCGGTGTCGCCGGCGGCCTCAAACTTTGTGCGCAGGGCGGCGGTGCTGTCGGCCGCGCTTTGGGCATGGTCCTGGGCCTGTTGCAGGGCGGCCTGGACCTCGGACTGAAAACCTTCGAGCTGGCGGCCCAGGCCGTCGGCGCCCCCGGTGGCCGCGCGCGCGGCGTCCTGCACCTGGCCGACCAGGCTCTGGGCATCAGCACGGGCTGCATCGAAGCTCGCGGCCATGCCGGACAGCGCCTGCCCATCCGCTGCCGCCTCCGCGGATGCCGATTGCACCGCCTGCTGCGCCTTGCCGATCAGCGTGTCGGCCTGCGCCAGCATGTCTTCCACCCCCTGGCGCGCCTCGCCGACCTGGGCGGCCATTTGCGCCTTGAGATCTTCCATCAGCGCCATCAGCCTGGCCGGTGGCTGGGCGATCTGTGCCTTCAGTGCCGCCATGCGGCTGCGCAATACGTCGACCTTTTCCCTGAGCTGGTCCATCGGCGGCTGCATGGCGGCCTGCACGTCGCTGATGGCTTGCACCACCCGGGCTTCGGCGCTGTCGACCTGGCCGCGCACCGGCGCGACAAACCGGCCGTTCAGGCCCAGCACCTGGACGTGCACGGCATTGACCTTTTCGCGCGGCTGCGCGGCGGCGAGGAAGCTGTCGCGCGCCTCACGCACCTGCGCCACCAGCTTGTCGGGCTGGGCCTTGACCTTGTCGGCCGCAGCATGCAGCTCGGTGGAGACTTGCGTCATGCGCTCTTGCGCCTGCACCAGCGCCGCGCGCACCTGGTCGAGCACGGCCACCACCTTCGCGATGGCATCGCGCACCTGCGCGATCACCTGCTGGAGCACGCTGCGCAGCTGCTCGACGATGGTGATGGCCTGGTCCAGCAGGGTGATGGCGCTGTTGCCCGAGGTCTTGACCGCGCTGCGGGCGCCGGCAATGGTGGTGCGTATGCCGGGAATCATGGCCTTGACGCCCATGAACAGCGTGCGCGCGGCAACCATGGCAAAAGACCGCGTGATGTATTTGCTGCAGACGGCAATCGCGTTGTCGCACAGTGCGTCGGCCTGGTCCATCTCGCGGGCGGCCTGCGCCAGGGTCTGGTCGGCGCGCTCCATGAATTCGCGGATGCGCTGCTGGATGTCTTCAATTGTCTGCCTGGCCTCGTCGATCTGCGCCTCGACCGGCTGGAAGCGTTCCGGCAGGGCTTCGAGCGTCACCTTGAGTTCGTCGATCTCGGTGATGACCTCGCCCAGCGTGTCTTTCAACACCGCCAGCGTGTTGTCCACACCGGTGACGGCCGTGTCCACCGTCTGCTTGAGCGCGGCGATCACGGTTTCCAGCCGGCCGATCTGCGACTCGATGCTGGCCACAATGCCGTCGATGGCCTGGCCGACCGCCTCGACCTGCGCGGCCACCGCAGCGATGGCGGCCTCCACCAGCACGATCGGTGTGGCCACGGCCAGGGCCACTTCATGGGTGCGGCTTTTGAACCCGCCGATCTGGTCGCTGAGTCCGGTGACTTCCGCTTCCAGCGCAGCGACGGCGGCATCCACCCGTTTCATCGCTGCGTCGAACACACCGGTCACGTCGGCCACCACCGCATCGACCTGCGCCTTGATGCCGTCCAGCATGGCCGTCACGCTTTGGCCGGTGGCATCGATGTCGGCCTGGATGCCGGCGGCGGCGGCGCTGACCTCCTGGCGGACCGTCGCGATGTCGCCATTGACACCGGCCAGCGCGGCCTGCACCTCGGCCTCTATCGCTGCCCTGGCGCCGGCCGGCGGGCTGGCCGGCAAGGCGGCCAGGCGTTGCTGCAGCGGCCCCAGCGTGCCGGCAAACTGGTTCAGGCGCGGCTGCAGGCCCATGGCCCGCCCGCCGAGGTCCTGCACACTTTGCGCAATCGCGGCCAGCCGCGGCGGGATGGCCGAGACCTCGGGCCGGATCGCGGCCAGCCGGCCCGGCAGGCCGGTGGCGACACCCGCCGCATCCTGGATGTCGCCGGCCACACCGGCCAGGTTCTGGCCTGCGCCCAGCAGCCGGGGACCCATGCCCGCCAGCGATGTCATCACGCCGCCCAGGTCGGTTTGCAGGCTGGTCAGCGCAGTCGCCAGCGGACCCACCAGCGCTAGCGGATTGATGGCCGGGGGCAGTTGTGCGACCTGCGCCGCGACCGCGCCGAGTTGCTGCGTCACTGTGCTGATGGCGGTTTGTGCTTCGCTGATGCCTGCGCCGAGTTCGGTCTGCAACGTGCTGGAGGCGGTGGCCACCGACTGCACCACTTCGGCGGCGCCGGTGCTGATCGCCGTGCCGGCCTTGCTGACGAATTTCACTTAAAGCTCGTCGAGGGTTTTGGTCACCGAGCTGCTGGCATCAAGCATGGCGGTTTCGATCTGCGGCACTTTCGACGGCGCCGGCTCGAGCGACACACCGGCCAGGTCGATGCTCCCCATGGTGAGGTCGATCTGCTCCAGCGTCTGCTCGATTTCGGGCAACACTTCGGCGCCCTCGATCTGCAGCTCTTCCAGCAGCGGCAGCAGGGGCGGTGGCGGTATCGGCGTGGCGGGCAGATTGTTGAGGTTGATGGGCGCAGCGGCGCTGGCCCCCATGGCCCCGGACACGGCAGCAGCGGCGGCCGGGATGACCGGCCAGCCGCCGCCTTCACCAGGGACGCCGCCCTCGGTCAGCAGCAGCGCGCCCTGCGCCAGCCTGGCCGCCAGCGCCTGGATCACCTGCCGGTCGGACAGCGAGAACACCGAGGGCGAATGTTCGCTGCGGTACAGCGCATAACGCAGGGCGGAGATGGCGGCAGCTTCGGTGGTCCAGAAGCTCAGGTAGCTCGCCGCATCATCGGCGCGGCTGAAGGCCAGCGCCGGGCCGCGGCCGCTGGGCAGCGAGCTGAAGCGGTCCTGCAGCCAGACGGTTTTCGACTGGCGCTGCAGGGTGGCCAGCGGCAGGCTCATCGCGGCACCGCCTGCTGCTGCCGCAGCCATCGGCAGTGGCTGCCCAGGCGGGCGCGGCAGGTGGCGGCTGCGGCATCAGGCGACATGAACTTCCCCGGGGTGGCGTGAAGGCGATTGTATATTTGGCGGCCCCCAGGCAGGGGCCCGCCATGCACTGGTCAGGCGGGTTGCGCGGACGCCTGGCCGGCGGCCAGAACCGGCAGTTCCACCACAAAAGACGCGCCGCCGCCGGGCCGGTCCTCGCAACGCACCGTGCCGCCGTGGCGCTCGGTGATGGACTTGACCAGCGCCAGCCCCAGGCCCACGCCGCCCTCCCGTTCGCTGGCGCCCGGCAGGCGGTAAAACGGTTCGAAAATGCGCTCGCGCTGGTTGGCCGGGACGCCCGGGCCGCGGTCGTTGACGCGAATCACCACGCTTTCGCGCGTGCCCATGCCCGATTGCGACAGCTCCAGGCTGATCTCGCCGGTGCCGTAACGCCGGGCGTTTTCCAGCAGGTTGCGGATCAGGCGGCGCAACAGTCGCGGCGAGCCCTGTACCGTCAGGCTGTGGGTCTGGGCGGCGGTGCCCAGTTCGGCCTGGACCCGCGCGCATTCCTCGGCCGCCAGGCCGGTCAGGTCCAGCATCTCGAAAGGCTCGGCGTCGGTCTGGCGTGCATCGAGGCGGCTGGCCAGCAGGATCTCGTCGATCAGCTGGTCCAGCTCATTGATGCTGCGTGAAATCTCGGCGCGCTGCACCGACCCGGCGCCGTCACCCATCAGTTCCAGGCCCATGCGTATGCGCGCCAGCGGCGAGCGCAGCTCGTGCGAGGCATTGGCCAGCAGCGATTTGTGCGACACCAGCAGCGACTTCTGTGTATCCATCAGCGTTTCAATGCGCTCGGCCGCGTGGTTGAAACGTGCGGCCAGGAAGGCCACCTCGTCGCTGCCCTGCACCGTCACGCGCGCCGACAGGTCGCCGTCGCCCCAGCGCTCGACGCCGCGTTGCAGGCCTTCGAGCCGCTGCGTGAGACGGCGCACGATGGGGTAGGTGCCGAGCGCGACGGCCAGCGCCACCATGCCCAGCATCCAGCCGAAGCCGAAGGGCGCGCGCGTCCACGAGTTGCTCGGCGGGCGCTTGGGCCGCGGCAGCTCCAGATGCAGCCTCTGCCCGTCCAGTGTCTCCACATCAAATGCCAGGCCCTCGCCGAGTTTGCGGTCGGGCTTGGTCTGGGCCCTGCCGATGATCTCACCGGCCTTGTTGTGGACCAGGACTTCCCGAATCGGCAGTTGCGGCGGATCGGTGCTCAGCTGCCAGGCGGCCCCCACGAGGAAAGCCAGCACGACCACGGTGGCGACCACCGCCAGCCAGATGCGCACATACAGGTGCGTCGTAAATCTTGACCACATACATCACACCACGCCGCAGCGCGCTTCAGTCCTGCTGCTTGGCAAAAACATAACCCACACCGCGCACGGTGAGGATGCGTTTGGGATCCTTGGCATCGAGCTCGATGGCGCTGCGGATGCGGCCCATGTGCACGTCGATGGAGCGGTCAAACGCCTCGAGTTCGCGGCCGCGCACGGCTTCCATGATCTGGTCCCGCGAGAGCACGCGGCCGGCACGTTCGGCCAGCGCCACCAGCAGGTCGAACTGGTAGGACGTCAGGTCGCAGGTCTTGCCGCCGACCTGCACGGTGCGCGCGTCGCGGTCGATTTCAAGCGAGCCGAAACGCATGGTTTTCTGGGTGCCGCCGGCCGAGCCGGTCTCGCCGCCGCGGCGCAGCACTGCGCGTATGCGCGCCAGCAACTCGCGCGGCTCGAAGGGCTTGGGCAGGTAGTCGTCGGCACCGATCTCCAGGCCGACGATGCGGTCCATCGGGTCGCCCTTGGCGGTCAGCATCAGCACTGCTGTGCGGGCGCTGTCGCCGCCGAGGTTCTTGATGCGGCGGCAGACTTCAAGGCCATCCATGTCGGGCAGCATCAGGTCCAGGATCACCAGGTCGGGCTTGCTGTTTTCCAGCGCCTCCAGCCCTTTGGCGCCGTCCGTCGCATGGGTGAAGCCGTAACCCGATTTGCTCAGGTATTCGCCCACCATGGTCGCCAGGCGGGTGTCGTCCTCGATCATCAAGAGTTGTTGCGTCATGGTCTGGCTCGCTGGACGTTGTGAGGATGCAGGGCCAGTGTAGCCACTGGCAGCGCTGCTGTCAGGCGCAAACACGTCCGCCCCCGTGAAAGGGCTGGGGCCGTCGGCCGGGTGGCTGGTGCTGCTGCGTGGGTCGCTCATGGTGTTCTCCGTCGTAAACCAGACTGGCCATGCTGCGCCCGCCGCAACAAGTCGCGTTGAAGCGGCTGTAAAGTTAGGTAAACCGCGGCCCGCCCGGACCTTGATTTGCTATGAAATTAATAGCTGGTCTCCCTTGCTGGTCAAGGGCTGGCGGGCCGTTTCATGCGTGAAGCGAGCCACACCAGCAGCAGCACCGGCACGCCGAGCAGCGCGGTCGCGGTGAAAAAATGGGTGTAACCGAAGCTGTCTACATAACTGCCGGAATAACCGGCCAGGAACTTCGGCAGCAGCAGCATCATGGAGCTGAACAGCGCATATTGCGTCGCCGAGTAATTGATGTTGGTCAGGCTCGAGAGGTAGGCGATGAAGGCTGCCGAGGCGATGCCGCTGGACAGGTTGTCGGCCGAAATCACAAGGATCAGCGCCTGCACGTCGTGCCCGCGCGAGCCCAGCCAGGCAAACAGCAGGTTGCTGGCGGCGCTCAGCACCGCGCCCAGCATCAGCACCTTCATCACGCCGAAACGCATGGCCAGCGCGCCGCCCGCAAAGGCGCCGACCAGCGTCATGATCACGCCGTAAATCTTGGTGACGTAGGCGACTTCGGCCTTGGTGTAGCCCATGTCGACATAAAACGGATTGGCCATGATGCCCATCACGACATCGCTGATGCGGTACATCGCAATCAGCGCCAGGATCAGCAGCGCGTGTTTGCCGTAGCGGCGCAGGAAGTCGGCAAAGGGCGCGACCAGTGCACTCTGGAGCCACTCGGCGGCATTGCGCGCCGGTGGCATCGCGCGTGGCGCCGGCTCGGGCGAAAACAGCACCGTCGCCATGCCCAGCAGCATGGAGGCCGCCATCACCAGGTAGGCGGTCTGCCAGGCGCCGTGCTGGTAGCTGCCGGCGCCCGCCACCTCGGCATGGTCAGCAATCCACAACACGCCGGCGCCGGCCCAGATCATGGCGATGCGGTAACCGGTCTGGTAAGTCGCCGCCAGCGCCGCCTGGCGGCGCACATCGGCCGACTCGATACGGAAGGCGTCCAGTGCAATGTCCTGCGTCGCCGAGGCAAAAGCCACGGCCAGCGCGCACCAGACCACCGGCAGCAGCGCGACCCGGGGATCGGTCAGCGCCATGCTGACCAGCGCCGCCATGATGATGGCCTGTGACAGCAACAGCCAGCTGCGGCGGCGCCCCAGCAGCCGGGTCAGCAGCGGGATCGGCAGGCGGTCCACCAGCGGCGCCCAGACCCATTTGAAGCCGTAAGCCAGTCCGACCCAGCTCAGGTAGCCGATGGTGGTGCGGTCTATGCCGGCCTCGCGCAGCCAGAAACTCAGGGTGCCGAAGACCAGCAGCAGCGGCAGGCCGGCGGAAAAACCCAGCAGCAGCATGCGCAGCGTGGGGGGCTCCAGGTAAACCCGCAGGGTCTCGCCCCAGCTTGGTTTGGGTGCGGGGCTTTCGGGTGGAAGGGCGACGGCCGGATGCGGTGGCGGCTGACGCGCAGCCTGTGGATTCTCGGATACGGTATCGCTCATGCGGGAATAATACGCTGTGACCCAACCCGGAGATCCCATGAGACTTGCTTCCAAGCTGAACCTGGCCGCCCTGTGTGCGGCCTTTGTGCTGGGCGCCGCCCCGGCCCTGGCCCAGAACGACGGCGTGCAGGTGGGCGGCAATTCCGGCTTCACCAAGCTGGTGCCGGCCGAGGAGATCGAAGAAGCCTCGAAGCAGCAGTACGCCAAGATGCTGCAGGAGGCTGCAGCGCAGAAAGCGCTGGCGCCGGCCAGCAATGCGCAGCTGCAGCGCCTGCGCCGCATTGCCCAGCGCATCATTCCGCACGCCGAATCCTGGAACCCGCGCGCCAAGGCCTGGCAGTGGGAGGTCAACCTGATCGGCAGCAAGCAGATCAACGCCTTTTGCATGCCGGGCGGAAAAATCGCGTTTTACACCGGCATCCTCGAACAGCTGCAACTGACCGACGACGAGGTGGCCATGATCATGGGCCATGAGATGGCGCACGCGTTGCGCGAACATGCGCGCGAACGCATGGGCAAGTCGGCCGCCACCAGCATAGGTGCCAGTGTGCTGTCGCAGCTGTTCGGCCTCGGTGATCTGGGCCAGACGGTGGCCGGTTACGGCGTGCAACTGCTCAATTTGCGTTTCGGCCGCGAAGACGAGTCCGAGGCCGACCTGGTCGGCATGGAACTCGGCGCGCGCGCCGGCTTCGATCCGCGCGCCGGCATCACGCTGTGGCAAAAGATGGCGGCGGCCAACAAGAATGCGCCGCCCCAGTGGCTGAGCACCCACCCGGCCGGCGCCACCCGGATTGCCGACATGGAGCGCAACCTGCCGCGTGTGATGCCTCTGTACGAGCGCGCACGCAAGGGCTGAGCGTGCGGGGCCGGCGGGCCCGTTTCAGGGTTTGCCCCGAGCAGCACTGCGGTAAGCTGCACTTTCCACCATGAGTTCCACACCGCCTGAAGCTGCTGCACGCGCGCCCTTGTCGCAGCGTGTTCTGGCGTGGCTGCAGACGCTGCGACCGGCCCGCACCCGCATCAATGCGCGCGAGCGCTGGCGCATTGTCATCGGGGCTTTTCTCGGCATCCTGCTGACCGGCGGGCTCAGCCATCTGGCCGGCGGCGCGAGCCTGGATGCGCTGCCCTGGCTGGTTGCGCCCATGGGGGCCAGTGCGGTGCTGGTGTTTGGCGTGCCGTCCAGCCCGCTGGCCCAGCCCTGGTCGGTGGTGGCTGGCAACACCTTGTCGGCGCTGGTCGGCATAAGCTGCGCGCGCTGGCTGGGGCCGCCCGAGCTCGCCGCCGCCGTCGCGGTGGGAACGGCCATCGGCCTGATGCTGGCGTTGCGCTGCCTGCACCCGCCGGGCGGCGCGTCGGCGCTGATGATGGTGCTGGGCGGCATCACCAACCCCTGGTTTGCGCTGTTTCCGGTGCTGCTCAATTCCGTGCTGCTGGCCTGCGCCGGGATGGCCTGGAACAATGCAACGCGGCGCCCGTATCCGCACCGCCAGCGGCCGGCGCCGGCCGACACCGGCAAGCCGCCGCAGGTGCGCGACGCCGAGGCCGATCTCGACGCGGTGCTGGCGCGTTACAACCAGGTGCTGGACGTCAGCCGTGATGACCTGCAGGCCCTGATGGAGCAGGTGAAGTGGCAGGCCTACCAGCGCAAGCTGGCCGGCGTGCGTTGCGCGGACATCATGTCGCGTGACCTCGTCACCGTCACCCACAGCACGCCGCTGGAAGACGCCTGGGCCCTGCTGCGCGAACGCCGCATCAAGGCGCTGCCGGTGGTGGACAACGATTTTCGCATCGTCGGCATCGTCACGCTGGCCGACTTCATGCGCGCCGCCGAGCTGCAGGGCCAGGGCTACCAGGGCATGGACGCCCGGCTGCGCAAGCTGCTGGGCGCCATCGGCCCGTCGGGCAGGCCGCCGGTCGTGGGGCAGATCATGACGCGGCAGGTGCGCGTGGCCGGCATGCAGCGTTACCTGGTGGACCTGGTGCCGCTGTTTGGCGGCTCCGGTCACCACCACCTTCCCATCATCGGCGACGATGGCCGGCTGGCCGGCATCATCACCCAGTCCGACATGGTGGCGGCCCTGTTCGAGCCACCGGCGCTGCCCCGTGAGGCCGCGTCATGAACACGCCGCAGGACCAGTTCCGGGCCTTTCTCGCGTTGCAGCGTGCCGACTACCAGCGTGCGCTGCCGGAAAAGCTGGCGCAGCTGCAGGCGTCGTGGCTGGCGCTGGAGCCGGGCGTTGCGCCGCCGTCGCTCGGTGCACTCGAGCGCCAGGCGCACACCCTGGCCGGCACTGCCGGCACCCTGGGCTTTCGTGAGGTGGGCACCGCCGCCAGGGCGCTCGAAGTCTTGCTGACCCGCGCCGGTGAGGGCGGCGCGGCGCTGACGACAGCCCAACACGCGGAGATCGCACTGGCCGTCGCTGCCCTGCAGGCCAGCCTGCCGCCGGATTGAACGGGTAGACTGCTTGCCGGTGTGCGGTTTGGACTGCATACTGGCCGAAGAGACTGACAAGGACGCCTGAATGCCCAAACCACTTGCCCGCATCCTGTATGTGGAGGACGAACCCGACATCCGCATGGTTGCCCAGATGGCGCTGGAGGCCGTCGGCGGTTTTGCCGTGATCGCCTGTGCCAGCGGCAGTGAAGCGCTGGCGGCCGCGCCGGCCGCCGCCGCCGACCTGTTGCTGCTGGATGTCATGATGCCTGGCATGGACGGCCCCAGCACCCTGAAGGCCTTGCGTGAACTGCCGGCCACGGCGCAGACACCGGTGATTTTCATGACCGCCAAGGTGCAGGCCACCGAGGTCGCCCAGTACATGGCGCTGGGCGCCATCGACGTGATCCACAAGCCCTTCGACCCGATGGAACTGTCGGCCCAGATCGGCCGCATCTGGGAACTCAAGGGCGGCTGACCCGCCGGTGATCGCCGGCCGCCGCGGACAGCGCATGGAAGTTTGGGGACAATAGGACATGCCCGATCCCCGCCCCGGCGACGACCTGCCTTCCGCTCCTGCCTCCGACAAGCTTCCCCAGTCCGCCTGGGCGCCGCTGGGTTCTCCGGTGTTCCGCATGTTGTGGTTCACCTGGCTGGCCGCCAACATCTGCATGTGGATGAACGATGTGGCTGCGGCCTGGCTGATGACCTCGCTGACCACCTCGCCGATCTGGGTGGCCCTGGTGCAGTCGGCCTCGACCCTGCCGGTGTTTCTGCTGGGCCTGCCCAGCGGCGCGCTGGCCGACATCCTGGACCGCCGGCGTTATTTCATCATCACGCAGTTCTGGGTGGCGGCCGTGGCGGTGATCCTGTGCATCACCATCGTGATGGGCGGCATGACCGCGCCGCTGCTGCTGGCGCTGACCTTCGCCAATGGTGTGGGTCTGGCGATGCGCTGGCCGGTTTTCGCGGCCATCGTGCCCGAACTGGTGCCGCGCACGCAGTTGCCGGCGGCGCTGGCGCTCAACGGTCTGGCCATGAATGCCTCGCGCATCCTCGGGCCGCTGGTGGCGGGCGCGCTGATCGCCGGCGCCGGCAGCGAGTATGTGTTTGTGCTCAACGCGGTGTTGTCGCTGATCTCGGGCTTCGTCATCATGCGCTGGCGGCGCGAACATGTGCCCAGCCCGCTGGGCCGCGAGCGGCTGGTCAGCGCCATGCGTGTCGGCGTGCAGTTTGTGCGCCAGTCGGCGCGCCTGCGTGCGGTGCTGCTGCGCGTGGCACTGTTCTTCTTTCATTCCACCGCGCTGCTGGCCTTGTTGCCGCTGGTGGCGCGCAGCCTGGGCGGCGGCGCGGGCACCTTCACCCTGCTGCTGGCATCCATGGGTTTTGGCGCGATTGCGCTGGTGTTCGTGTTGCCGCGGCTGCGCCAGCTCCTCTCGCGTGATGCGCTGGTGCTGGGCGGCGTGCTGCTGCAGTCGGTGGCCACCGCGCTGGTGGCTGTTGCGCCCAACGTCTACATCGCCGCGCCGGCGATGGCGCTGGCCGGCGCGGCCTGGCTGGCGACGGCCAACACCCTGAGCGTGTCAGCCCAGGTCGCGCTGCCGGACTGGGTGCGGGCACGCGGCATGTCGATCTTCCAGATGGCCATCATGGGCGCCAGCGCCTCGGGGGCCGCCGTCTGGGGCCAGGTGGCCACGCTCAGCAGTGTGCCGACGGCCATGCTGGTGGCGGCCCTGACCGGCGCGCTGGCGAACCTCGCCACCCAGTGGTTCTTCAAGGACCGCAGCATCGAGGAGGACATGACGCCCTCGCGCGAGTTCAAGGTCCCGAGTGCCGAGGCGCCGCCCCTGAGCGGCCATGTGCGTGTCACCATCGAGTACCGGATCGATCCGGCCAAGGCGGCGGAGTTTCGCGCGCTGATGCAGGAGAGCCGTCGCAGCCGCCTGCGCCAGGGCGCGCTCGCCTGGGAACTGCTGCGCGACATTTCCGACCCCGGCCGCTACATCGAGCAGATCACCGACGAGTCGTGGACCGAGCACCTGCGGCGTTTCGACCGCGTCACGGCCGGGGACGTGGCGCTGCGGGATCGCAAGCTGGCGTTTCATCTGCCGGAGGCGCCACCGGTGGTGTCGCGCAGTGTGGTGGAAGGGTAAGGGTCGGGGCTTTTCTGCCTGCGGGCCGCCTGTCATCCCGGACTTGGATCGGCTCCATCGTTTGCATCCTCTTGCCTTCGGGTGCGCCAGCGTCTGTTGGCCGGGGGTTGCCCGGCGGCAAGTAACTTTCTTTTGCTTCGCCAAAAGAAAGTCACCAAAGAAAAGGCGACCCGATGGTCTGGGTCCTTCCGCTTCGCTCCAGGCAACCTGCGGTGCTCGCCGAAAACGGGGTCGAGCTCGAACTCGCTTCGCTCAGACAATCGCTCGCCCTGATCCGTTTTCGGCTGCGCTCCTCGGCCCAGCCCGACGGGTGGAGAACAAGCAATGCGGGGAAAAGAATCCGGAGTCCTTGAAGCGCAAAGCGCTTCAAGGACGGGAATCCCAACAGACGGTCATGTTTGCACGCGAGCTCAGTGCACGCGGCCACATGGAGTCCCCCTGCATCGCCCAGCGGGGCGAGGGAGGGGTTAGGGGTGGGAGTGGGGAGTTAAGCCCTACGAACCAAGGGTGACCGGCGACGCCGTGTGATATTTAACCGCGGGGCAACCCCCGGCCAACAGGTGCAGGCTATCCACCGCAGGCGACCGGAGCTGGATTCGGAATCAAATCTGCCAAAAGCTCTCATCTCACCTGCAACGTCGGCTATCAATTAAGTAGCGGTCGTCCCTCTTCCCTGCGCCGCGGCCGGGCGCGCAAACCCGCCACCGCACTTGGCACGCCCCTTGCATCTCATCTTGTACACAAGTATGGATGCTTTAAATTGGTGCAAGCTCTTTTTACCCCTGTCAGCGCGGACCGCACACCGGCTTGGGCCGGTGAGGCATGGATTCACCGGCCGGCTCAGGCCTTGCGCGCGTCTGCGGAGCCGGCGGCGCGTGGGCCGCTGGCCGGGCTGCGCTTTGCCGTCAAGGACAACATTGACGCCGCCGGCTGGCCGACCACGGCGGCCTGTCCGGCTTTTGCCTATACGCCCGCGGCCAGCGCCGTGGTTGTGCAACAGCTGCTCGATGCTGGTGCGTCCCTGCTCGGCAAAACCAACCTCGACCAGTTCGCCTGCGGCCTCAACGGCACACGTTCGCCGTATGGCGCCGTGCCCAATGCGGTCAATCCGCTGTATGTCTCCGGTGGTTCCAGCTCGGGTTCGGCCTATGTGGTGGCGACCGGCCAGGCGGACTTTGCGCTGGGCACGGACACCGCCGGCTCCGGCCGCGTGCCCGCCGGTCTGAACAACATCGTCGGCCTCAAGCCCTCGCGCGGCCTGCTCAGTACGCGCGGCGTGGTGCCGGCCGCGCAGAGCGTGGACTGCGTGTCCATCTTTGCGCGCACCGTCGCCACCGCGGTGCGTGTGCTGGAAGCCGCGATCGGCCATGACCCGCTCGATGCGTATTCGCGCAAGCTGGAGATGGCGCGACAGGCCTTTCCGGCGGCATTCCGCTTTGGGCTTCCTTCGGTGCTCGAGTTTTATGGTGACGCCGCGGCCGAGGCGGCGTTCCGGCACGCGGTGGAGCGCATGCAGTCCCTGGGCGGCACCGCGGTGCCCATCGACTTCTCCCCGCTCGCCGAAGTGGCGTCGCTGCTGTATGAAAGCGCGCTGGTGGCCGAGCGTTATACCGCCATCCGCAGCTTCTTCGACACACACGAAGGTGACGTGGTCGAGCCGGTGCGCAGCATCATTGCCGCCGGCCGCAACTACAGCGCCGCCGACCTGTATGAAGTGCAGACCCGCGTCAGGCGGCTGGGCCAGCAGGCCGACGCGATGTGGGGGCACATCGATCTTCTGCTGGTGCCCACGGCGCCCACACATTACACGATCACGCAGATGCGGCAGGACCCGGTGGCTCTGAACCGGAATCTCGGCGCCTACACCAACTTCGTGAACCTGCTGGACTATGCGGCGCTGTCGGTGCCGAGCGCGATGCGGCCCGATGGCCTGCCATTCGGCATCACCCTGATCGCGCCCTGCGGAAGTGACTGGCAACTGGCCGATCTGGGCCAGCGCTACCACCATGCCACCGGACTGACGCAGGGCGCAACCGGCGAGCCGCTGCCGGTCATGGTGCCGGTCGCGGGCCTGAAAACGCAGAAAACAGTGCGCGTGGCCGTGGTGGGTGCGCACCTGTCGGGCATGCCGCTGAACAGCCAGCTGACCGAACGCGGCGCCACGCTCAGCGGCGCGGCAGAAACCGCCGCGCATTACCGCCTGTATGCGCTGCCCGGCACCACCCCGCCCAAACCCGGCCTGCTGCGGGTTGCTGCCAACCAGGGTTCGCGGATCGCCCTCGAAATCTGGGACATGCCGCTGGCCGAATACGGTTCGTTTGTCGCGCTGATCCCCGCGCCGCTGGGCATGGGCACGCTGGAACTCAGCGACGGCAGCAGCGTGCAGGGTTTTGTCTGCGAAGCCCAGGCCTTGCAGGACGGCGCGCTGGACATTTCGCATCTTGGCGGCTGGCGGGCCTACATGCAGTCGCTCAAGCCCGCGGCGGCCTGACGCTTTTTTTCTCCATCACTTCCCAACCCTTTCATCCACGGAGCTCTCATGAAAAATCCCGGCCCATTCTCCCCCGCCACCACCACCCGCAGGAAAGCCCTGGTCACCGGTGCTGCCATGCTGGGCGTGCTCGGCATGCCCGCCCTCGTGCGCGCCCAGGCTGCCCCCAAGGTCCGCATCGGCTACTGGCCGATCGCGGCCGGCCTGCCGTTTTACGCGGCGATCGAGCTGGGCTACTTCAAGGAAGCCGGTCTGGATGTCGAGCCGCTGAAGTTCGCCGGCGCCCAGCAGGTGATGGAGGCCGTGTTGTCGGGCCGTTCCGATGGCACCGCCAACGGCACCGGCTCGGCCAACATCGCCATTGGCGAACTGGCCCAGCCGGGCACCTTCAAGATCTTCTGCTCCAACCCGAGCAACGTGAAAAACGTGCTGGACGAGGTCATCGTGCCGGTGGCCAGCCCGGCCAAGGTGATGGCCGACCTCAAGGGCAAACGCGTAGGCTCCGGCCCCGGCATCCAGAATGTGACCCTGGCCAAGACCGTGCTGGAGCGCGGCGGCGCCACCGGTGCCACCGTGGTCGAGTTGCCGATCGGCCAGCATGTGGCCGCGCTCGCTGCCGGCCAGATCGACGGTGCCTACACGCTGGAGCCCACCGGCACCATAGGCCGCATGAACGGCACCACGCGGGTGCTCGAGGCCGGTGTGATTGCGCGTTACGTGCTCGGCGACCCGATGGCCCCGTGGTTTGGCGGCTCGGCCTCGCTGTCGTCCGACTTCATCAAGAAGAACCCCGATGCGGCGAAGAAGTTTGTCGCCGCCTACGGCAAGGGCGTGGCCTATGTCCGCAGCAAGCCGGTCGAGGCGCGCCAGTACCTCAAGGGCTACACGCCGATCGAGGGCGCGCTGACCGCCGAGGTGCCGCTGGCGGCCTACATGATGTACAACGAGTTCAAGCCGGCCGACGTCGCGCACTTCCAGAAATTCTTCGACCTGTTCTCGGAAAAAGGCATCTTCAGTTCGCGCCTCATGGTGGACTCGATGCTTTACAAGGGCTGAACATGGAGACCTCCTCCGTGACGGCAGCATCTGCCAAGCCCTGGACACCTCCGGCCGGTGCGCCGGCGGCGCTTGTGCAGCGCACGCCGGCGCTCGAGCGGGCCTTGCCCTTCATCGGCCCGGTGGTGCTGTTCATCGTCTGGGACCTGGTGGTGCGCCTGGGCTTCATCAAGCCCATCCTGCTGCCGCCCCCGCTGGATGCGCTGGGCGCCCTGGTTGGCGGACTGGCCGGCGGGCCGCTGCTCAAGGATTTTGCCGTCACGGTGTGGCGCACGGTGCAGGCCTTTTTGATTGCCGCCGCCGTCGGCATGCCGCTGGGCGTGCTGCTCGGCAGCAACGAAAAAGCCTACCGCAGCGTCGAGTTCCTGATCGACTTTTTCCGCTCCACGCCCTCGTCGGCGCTGATCCCGCTGTTCCTGATGATTTTCGGCGTGTCCGACATCAACAAGGTGGCGATTGCCGCTTTCGGCGCCTTGCTGATCGTGGTCTTCAACAGCGCCTACGGCGTGATCAATGCGCGCAAGCAGCGCGTGATGGCGGCCAAGGTCATGGGCGCCTCGCGCTGGCAGGTGTTCAAGGACGTGCTGGTCTGGGAAAGCCTGCAGCCGAGTTTTGTCGGCCTGCGTTCAGCGGTGTCGATGGCGCTGGTG
>CALRTF020000031.1:0-25639 GCA_943370985.1 Paenacidovorax caeni | reverse complement strand
CTGCTGCGCGAAGGTGATGTGCAGGTCTGGCAGCCCTGGGACAGCGAGGCCGCCGTGGCGCGGTTTTTTGCGCACTTCAAGCCCCGGCTCGGCCTGCTGCTGGAGACCGAGGTCTGGCCCAACAGCGTGGCCTGCGCGCAGGCGCGCGGCGTGCCGCTGGTCCTGGTCAATGCGCGCATGTCCGTCAAGTCGCTGCAGCAGGCGGCGCGTATCGCCCCCTTGTCGCAGCCTGCTTACGCCGGGCTGGCGGCGGTGTATGCGCAGAGCGAGAGTGACGCGCAGCGCCTGCGCGAGCTTGGTGCGAAGGTGGCGGGCGTGTTCGGCAACCTCAAGTTCGATGCCACGCCGGACGCGGACCAGCAGGCGCGGGGCCGCGCCTGGCGCCTGGCGCTGGGCCGGCCGGTGCTGATGCTGGCCAGCTCGCGCGAAGGCGAGGAGGACGAATTTTTCAGGCAAATATCGGCCCTGGCCCCCGTCCAGCGAGAGAATACAGCTATCAATACCATAGCGCCCCCGCAGCCGCAGCTGCTGGTGGTGCCGCGCCATCCGCAGCGTTTTGACGAGGTGGCGGCGCTGGCCGAACAGCACGGGCTGTCGGTGGCGCGCCGTTCGGCCTGGAATGGCGCGCCGCAGGCCGCCGATGTCTGGCTCGGCGATTCGCTCGGCGAGATGGCGCTGTATTACGCGATGAGCGATGTGGCGCTGCTGGGCGGCAGCTTCGCGCCACTGGGCGGGCAGAACCTGATCGAGGCCGCCGCCTGCGGCTGCCCTGTCGTCATGGGCCCGCACACCTTCAACTTTGCCGAGGTGTCCGAACTGGCAGAACAGGCCGGCGCCGCACGCCGCGTGGCCAACATGGAAGAAGCCGTGCGCAGTGCGCGTGCGATGCTGGCCCGGCCCTCCGTGCAGCAGGCCGCGGCGCAAGCCAGCCTGGCCTTTGCCGCGCAACACCGCGGCGCGGCTGCCAACACGGTGCAGGCGCTCGCGGATTTTCTGGAAAGCTGAAGTCATGGCCGAGCCGCTCGTCAACCAGTATGGTGCCGATGTTCCCAAAGCCATCGCGCGCATGATCAGCGCGGTGTTTCCGGCTTTCGATTCCCGCAAGTTTATGGCCGACGCGCTCAAGGGCTTCGATGCGCTGGCCCTGATGCCGCGCGGCAAACACATCGCCCGCGCGCTGTACAAACACCTGCCGGCCGACTACCCGAAGGCGGTGGACATCCTGCTGGCCTCGCTGGACCAGCCGCATGGCCGCGACAAGAGCCTGAGCCTGGGTTCTTTTTTGTACCTGCCGCACACGATGTTCGTCGCGGAATTCGGCCTCGATCATTTTGAGGAATCCATGCGCGCGCAGCACGCGCTGACGCAGCGTTTCACCGCCGAGTTCAGCATCCGCGCCTTTCTGCAAAAACACGAGGCGGCTACGCTGAAACGCTTCAGGCAATGGGCGAGCGACCCGAGCGAACATGTGCGCCGCCTGGTGTCCGAAGGCAGCCGGCCGCGCCTGCCCTGGGCCAGCCGCCTGCCGGCCTTCCAGAAGAACCCGGCACCGGTGCTCGAACTGCTGGAACTGCTCAGGGACGACCCGGCGCTGTATGTGCGGCGCTCGGTCGCCAACAACCTCAACGACATCGGCAAGGACCACCCGGACCTTCTCGCGAAAACCGCGCGGCAGTGGCTCAAGGGCGCCAGCGACGAGCGGCGCTGGATCGTGCAGCACGCGCTGCGTTCGGCCGTCAAGCGCGGCGAGGCCGGCGCACTGGCTGCGCTGGGCTTCGGCAAAAGCGCAGAGGCTGAAGTCACCGATGCGCGCATTACCCCCAAACGGGTGGTGATGGGCGAGAAGGTGAACATCGCGTTTGACGTCACCAACACCAGCCAGAAGCCGCAACGCGTGCTGGTGGACTTCTGCATCCACTACGTCAAGGCCAGCGGCAAAAGCAGCGCCAAGGTGTTCAAGCTGAAGGTGCTGGACCTGGCGCCCGGTGAAAAGGCCAGGCTGGGCAAAACGGTGTCCACCGCCGAGATGACGACGCGCAAGCACCATGCAGGCAAGCACCGTGTCGAGGTGCTGCTCAACGGGCAGGCGCAGCCGCTGGGGGCGTTTGAGCTGGTCGCTGTCGCGGCGAAGTAACTACCCGTCGGTTTTCCGGCATCTGTGTGCCTCGCTTTCCGCGCGCGATGGCCGAAACCCTGGTTTGCGCTTCTTTCCCTTCCCTTTCGCGCCCCTCACAAAGGGTGTAGCTTCGTGACCGGCGCATGCTCCGCCATCACCCCAACCACCCACTCGATAAACACCCGCAGCTTCGCGCTGACATGCCGGTTCGGCGGAAACGCGATGTACAGCGGCATCGGGTCAAGCTTCCAGTCGGTGAACAGCGGCACCAGCTCACCACTCGCACGATGCGGCCTCGCCATGTAGTCAGGCAGCCAGAGAATGCCCAGGCCGGCCAGGCCGGCGGCGAGGTAGGCGTTGCCGTCATCGACCGAGAGGGCGTGGCGACCCTGAACATGCACGCTTTCTTCGCCTGAATGCATGGCGTAGGGCACGGGTTTGCCGGTGCGTGCCCACCGGTAGCCGACGATGCGGTGATGCGTGTCTTCCAGCTCCCGCGGGTGCGCGGGTGTGCCGGCCAGCTTCAAGTAGTCGGGTGCGGCGTAGACGCCGAGCTGCAGATCGCCGACGTGACGGGCGATCAGCGACAGATCAGCCAGTTCGCCGCCGCGCACGACGCAGTCCACGCTTTCTCCGATGATGTCCACCATGCGGTCGCTCACACCCATGTCGAGCTGGATGTCCGGGCACCGCGCATAAAACGTCGGCAGGGCGGGGATCAGGATCATGCGCGCCAGCGGACTGGGCACGTCGACCCGCAGCCGGCCGCGCGGTGATGTGGAGGCGCTGGACAGGCTGGTCTCGGCGTCGTCCACGTCGGCCAGCACGCGCAGCACGCGCTCGTAATAAGCGGCGCCATCGGCGGTGACCTTGACCTTGCGTGTGGTGCGGTTGAGCAGCTTGACGCGCAGGCGCGCCTCCAGCTGCTGCACCAGCTGCGTCACGCTGGTCTTGCTCATGTGCAGGCTCCCGGCTGCCCGGGTGAAGCTGCCGGCTTCCACGACGCGGGCAAAGGCCTGCATGGCATCGAAACGGTCCATCGGGAGGCTCCAGGCGTTGTTGATTGTTTGGATTTTACAAACAGTGATGCGTGGACTTGCCTGTTTATCCGGCAGCTGCGGCGGCCTACAGTGGGTTCATCTTTAAACATGGGCCGCACCGGCCCCCTGATGGAGCACAGACATGAACAAGCGCGATGTGGTTTTCCCGGCCGGGCGGCAGGCCCTGTATGAACGTAACCGCTACTCGCCGGCGCTGCGGTCCAACGGCTTCCTGTTCGTGTCGGGGCAGGTCGGCAGCCGCGAGGACGGCTCGCCGGAGCCTGAGCTGGAGGCGCAGGTCCGGCTGGCCTTTGACAACCTGAACGCCGTCCTGAAAGCCGCGGGATGCTCGTTTGATGACGTGGTGGACGTGACCGCCTTCATTGTGGACCCGGAGGCCAACTTCGAGACGATCTGGAAAGTGATTCCTGACTACTGGGGCGATGCGCCGCACCCCACGCTGACAGGTGTGGGGGTCACCTGGCTGTACGGCTTCAAGTTCGAGATCAAGGTGATTGCAAGAATCCCGGAACCGGTTGGCGCTTGAAGTTGCGTATCAGGCGATGAACTTCTGCTTGCGCAGCCAGGTCGCCAGGCGTTCGGCAAACACCTTGTAGCCTTCGCTGTTGGCATGGATCTGGTCCGAGCGCAGGTCGGCGCGCGACAGCACATGCGACCAGCCGCCTTCAAACAAGGGCACGCCGGTGGCGCCGGCGACTTCGGCATACACCGGGTGGTCGTTCAGCGAGCCCAGCGCTGCGGCCATCAGCTCAGGCCGCGGCTGGGCCATCAGCACGACCTGCGTGCTCGCCGCGGCGGTCTGCACCAGCCGCGTCAGCGCTGCGCGGGTGCGCTCCTCCGGCCATTTGCGCAGGAAATCGTTGCCGCCTATGGACAGCAGCACCAGGCCGGGCGCATTCCCAGCCAGCAGCGCTGGCAGGCGCGCCAGTGCGCCTTCGCTGGTGTCGCTGTTCAAGCCTGCGTTTTTGGTGGGGTGGCCGGTCAGCGCCTCGAGCTGCTCGGGGTAGCTGGTGCCCGCGGCTGCGCCATAACCGAAAGTCAGCGAGTCGCCCAGGCACAGCAGGGTGGCCTCTTTGGGAAGCGTACGTGCTGCCGATCCTGATCTGGAGCAAGCGGTCGATGCCAGCAGTGCGGCACCGACACCGGCCAGCAGCAGCCGGCGGTGTTGGTTGGGAAGCTGAGCAGGCATGGGGCGAGGATAAACCAGCCCCGCCCCGGCGCGCCAGGCGCTTACTTCTTCACCTGGGCGCGCGCGCTGTCGCGTTCGGTTTTGGCCTGCTTCTCGCAGTTGTCTTCGGCGGCGCCGCTCAGGGCTTCGCATTTTTCCTTGGCCACGTCATACACCGCGTTGATTTTTGCCATCGCCAGCTTGCGCGTATTGCGCGCGCTGGGTTCGTAACGCTGCTCGAGTTCGGCGCGGGCGATTTTTTCGCGGCCCTCGGCTTCTTCCTCGCAGACGTCCTTGGCATTGCCCTGCAGCGCGGCGCAACGCGCCTCTTCGGTGTCTTCCTGGGCTTCGATGCGCTGTTTGGCGGCGCGGTAGTCGTCGCGGCTCATGGCAGCGGTTTGTGCGGTGGCCAGGGTGGATGCGGCCAGCAGGCCCAGCAGCAGGTATTTTTTCATGGTGAACTCCTTGAACGGGTGAAAGAACTGAAGCTGCTCATGCTGGGCCCTGCGACACGAAAACGCTGTCGGACAGCGGCTCAATCCGGCGCAGGCAGGTGTGTGAAATTGTTCAGTGCCGCGAAGGCGCGATCCTGCTGTGGTAGGCTGAAAGCAGCCTGCGCCAACCGCATGCGCCCTCTGAAAACCGTTTGTTTGTCAAAGGAGTGACTGGTCTTGAAGCTGCCCCGCCCATCTGCAAACGTCCTGGCCTGCGTGGGACTGAGCCTGCTGCTGGCCGGCTGCGCCGCGCCGGTCAAGCAGTTTCCGCTGCAGGAGCAGTTCAGCTCCACCGCCACCTACTCGCGCCTGTTCGACGCCACCGCCGCGCAGACCTGCGAGGCCGCGCGCCGCGCCTTGCTGAGCCAGGGCTACATCATCAACACCGCGCGCGAAGACCTGGTCGACGGCCAGAAAAGTTTCCAGCCCGAGCCCGAGGCGCATCTGCAGATGTCGATCCGGGTGGTGTGTGCGCCCGATTCCAGCGACAAAACCGTCAGCCTCGGCTTTGTCACGGCGCTGCAGGACAGCTACGCGCTCAAGAAGAGCAACAACTCCGCCAGCCTCGGCGTCGGCGCGATCGGCTCGGTGTCGCTGCCGTTCAGCTCGAGCAACGACGCCTTGGTCAAGGTCGGCAGCGAGACCATCACCGCCGACGCGTTTTACGACCGCTTCTTCGACCTGGTCCGGCGTTACCTCGTGATGGACGACAGCGCCGACATGGCCAACAGCCCGGCATCGACGCGCTGAACGCTTCGCGGCCCCGCGCCGCACGCATCCGGATACCGCTGTATCTGCGCGGTAAATAGCGGGTAAATACACGCGGCGACACGCGGCGTTGACGCGCGCTTCACACAGCCGGCCCACCATGGCTTCACCGCATCACCGCTGCCTTTGAAAAGCAGCGATGCGGTGGCAGGCCGAGGGGCTTGCCGGCCCATTGTCCGAAAGCAGGAGAACCGCATGAAATCGAAAATCTTGAGCACTTCCTTGTTGGCATCCGCCTTGTTCGCCGGCCTGGGCATGGCCCCGGCCATGGCGCAAAACACCAGCACCCCCCAGGTGGATCGTGCGCAGCAGGCGATCAGCGCCCGCATCCAGCAGGGCCTGAACTCCGGCCACATCACGCCGTCCGAAGCCCAGGTGCTGTACCGCCGTGACCGCGACATCGCGGCCAAAGAGGCCTACTTCAAGTCCAACGGCCAGGCCACGCCGCAGGAGCGCCAGCAGTTGCGCACCGATGTCGCCAGCCTCAGTGCCGACGTCGAACGCATGATGGCCAACAATGTATACAACGGACCTCGCACCGTCGGCACGCCGGGCCTGGACAACCAGGAATACCGCATCAGCCAGCGCATCGACGAGGGCGTGCGCAGCGGCCGCATCACGCAGCGCGAAGCGCGCCGCCTGCACAGCCGCGAACGCGTGATCGCGCAGCACGAAGCCAGTTTCAAGGCCGACGGCCGGGTGACACCGCAGGAGCGCCGCCAGCTGCGCGCCGAACTCAAGGCCTTGAATGACGAGGTCGAGCGCGCCCTGCGCAACGGCCGCGGCCGCGGTTGACATCCGGCGTGTGACGCCGCGTCAGGCCCAGGCGCCGGCAGGGCCCTCGCGCCACTTGCCCGGCGCCAGGTCGTCCAGGCGGCAGGGGCCGATGGCCGCGCGTATCAGCCTCAGGGTCGGGAAGCCGACGGCGGCGGTCATGCGCCGCACCTGACGGTTGCGGCCTTCGCGGATGACCAGCTCGAGCCAGCTGGTGGGGATGGCCTGGCGCACACGCACTGGCGGGTCGCGCGGCCACAAGGCCGCCGGCTCGGCCATCCTGCTAGCCCGCGCCGGCCGCGTCAGGCCGTCATTGAGCATCACGCCATCACGCAGCGCCTGCAGCGCGGCTTCATCCGGCACACCCTCCACCTGCACCCAGTAGGTCTTGTCCGTCTTGAAGCGCGGGTCGCTGATACGCGCCTGCAGCTGGCCGTCGCCGGTCAGCAGCAGCAGGCCTTCGCTGTCGGCGTCCAGCCGGCCGGCCACATAGACCTGCGGGATGGTGATGAAGTGCTTCAGCCCGCGCCAGCGCCCCTCGGGCGTGAACTGGCTCAGCACGCCATAAGGCTTGTTGAACACAATCAGGCGGGGCGGCATCGCTGCATTATGCGCAGGCACCCCGGTGTCAACCCTGAGGCCGCGGCCGCGAAAGCCGCGCCAGCAGGCGCTACACTGGTTCGGAGCGTTGGGAAGCTTGCGCAAGACGCACGGCGCTCATCACGAAAGAGCTTCATGAAGCCTGTGGGTGGGAAAGTGTTGTTGACTGGTTTGCGAACCCGGCTGGTCCTGGTGGCGCTGCTCGCCCTGTTGCCCCTGTTTGTGGCGGTGTTTTATCCCGCGCTGCTGCAGTCCCATGGCCGGGAAGCCGGCACCGCGGTGCACGCCGGCCTGGTGTTTGCACTGGCGGCCCTGGGCATGGTGCTGGCCGGCTGGGCCGCCGACCGGCTGGTGCTGGCGCCCTTGCGCCGACTGCAGCAGCAGGCCGCGCGCAGCCCGGGCATGCCGGCGCCGGCCGGCGACGCCGCTTGCGAACTGGTGGGCCTGTCCCTGAGTCTTGAGCACCTGACCGATCTGCTGGCCGCCCGCAGCCAGGAGCTGGCCAGCACCGAAGAAGCGCTGCAGCTGGCACGCGGGCGGCTGCGCAATGCGCAGCGCATAGGCCGCATCGGCAATTGGGACTTCGATGTCGCCAGCAACCGGGTCTGGTGGTCCGATGAAACCCATGACATCTACGGGGTGCCGCGCGGCGCGCCGGCCGGCGGTTTCGAGGGTGTGCTCGCCCATGTGTTTCCCGAGGACCGCGAGGCCTACGAGGCGGCGCAAAAGCTGTTTTTCGCCGGCGCGGGCCCGCTGGACATCGAACACCGCATCGTCCGGGCCGACGGCGAGCTGCGCTGGGTGCGCGGGCTGGGCGAGGCGGTGCTCGACGCGCAGGGCCGGCCCGTCATGTTGACCGGCACGGTGGAAGACATCACCGAGCGCAAGCTCGCGGCCGACGCCCTGCGCGCGAGCGAGACCCAGTTCCGCCTGCTGACCGATGGCATGCCGCAAATTGTCTGCACCATGCGCGCCGATGGCTGGCTCACCTATTTCAACCAGAAGTGGCTGGCTTACACCGGCCTGCCCATGGAGGAAAGCATGGGCCGGGGCTGGATGCAGCTGATCCATCCCGACGACAGTGCGCGCGTGGCGCGCTGCTGGGAAGAAGCGGCTGCCGGCCAGACCTGGGAAACCGAATACCGGCTGCGTGGCGCCGACGGCAGCTACCGCTGGATGCTGGGCCGCGCCCACCCCTTGACCGACACGCCGGGCCAGGCGATGAAATGGCTGGGCACCTTCACCGACATCCATGCGCTCAAGGAAGCGACCGACCTGCTCGAAAAGAACATGTTCATGAACCGCATTGCCGGCCGCATGGCGCGGCTGGGCAGCTGGACCATCGACATGCCGGAACGCAAACTCACCTGGTCGGACGAGAACTGCGCCATCCACGAGGTGCCGCCCGGTTATGTGCCGACGCTGGACGAGGGCATCAGTTATTTCCTGCCCGAGGACCGGGTCCGGGTGATCCGGCTGGTCGAGGGCTGCGCCCAGCACGGCACGCCTTACGAATTTGTCCTGCCCAAGATGACGGCCAAGGGGCGGCGCATCTGGGTGCGTTCGCTGGGCGAGGCGGTGCGTGACGCCGACGGCAACATCATCCGGCTGCAGGGCGCCTTCCAGGACATCACCGAGCAGAAGGAGGCTGAGGCGCGCACGCTGGCGCTGGAGGCACGCATGATGTCCACGCTGGAAAGCATCACCGACGGCTTCAGCCTGATGGATGCCGACTGGCGTTTTACCTTCCTCAATCGCCAGGCCGAACGCATGTTGCAGCGCCCGGCCGGCCAGCTGATCGGCAAAAACCTGTGGCTGGAGTTTCCCGACATCCTGGGCACGCCGGTCGAACGCGGCTACCGCGAGGCCGTGGCCCGGCAGCGCACCGCGCGCTTCGAGGCCTTTTACCGGCCGCTGCGGACCTGGTTCGAGTTTCACGTGTATCCCACGCAGGCCGGGACCGCGGTGTATTTCCAGGACATCACCGAGCGGCGCCAGCAACAGGCGCAGCTGCACCTGCTCGAGACCGCCGTCTCGCGCCTGAACGACATGGTGGTCGTCACCGAAGGGCGCAGCGGCGACGCGGACGGACTGCGCGTGGTGTTTGTCAACGACGCCTTCGAGCGCCTGACCGGCTACAGCCGCGCCGAGGCCATGGGTGGGCACGTGATGCGGCTCTGGGGCAGCACGCACCAGCAGGCCGAGCTGCTGCGCATACGCGCCGCCATGGCCCTGCAGCATGCGGTGCGCACCGAGATTTCCGTGCGGGCCAAGGACGGCGCCGTGCTCTGGCTGGAACTCGACATTGCGCCGATCGCGGTGGAGCCGGGCAAGTTCAAGCACTGGGTCGCGGTGGGACGCGACATCAGCGAGCGCAGGAACCAGCAGCAGGAGATCCTCAACCTCAACACCGAGCTGGAAGAGCGCGTGCTGCTGCGCACCGGCCAGCTCGCCGACGTCAACCGCGAGCTCGAGTCCTTCGCCTATTCGGTGTCGCACGACCTGCGCTCGCCGCTGAACACCGTGGACGGCTTCAGCCAGTTGCTGCTCAAGAGCGACGCCGACAGGGTCAGCGACAAGGGCAAACATTACCTCGGCCGCATCCGCGCCGGCGTCAAGCAGATGGGCGACCTGATCGAAGGCCTGCTGACCCTGGCGCACCTCTCGCGTGAGGAAATACGCTCCGAGCGGGTGGACCTGTCGGCCATGGCGCGCGCCATCGAGCAGACGCAGCGCGAGCGCGAGCCGCAGCGCCAGGTCGAGTGCCACATCGAGGACGGGCTGTATGCCCACGGCGACCCGCGGCTGCTCAACGCCGTGCTGCAAAACCTGCTTGGCAACGCCTGGAAGTTCAGCGCGCGCCAGCCGGAGGCCCACATCACGCTGGGGCGGCAGACCGGCAGCGGCGGCGAGGAGGTGTTTTTTGTGCGCGACAACGGCGCCGGCTTCGACATGGCGTTTGCGCACAAGCTGTTCGGCACCTTCGAGCGCCTGCATTCACCCGGCGACTTCCCCGGCACGGGCATCGGTCTGGCCACCGTCAAGCGCGTGATCGAGCGCCACGGCGGTCGCGTCTGGGCCGAAGGCAAGACCGGTGAGGGCGCGACCTTTTATTTCAGCTTCGGGCGCCAGGCCGCCTGAGATTCGGGAAGCGGGGAGAGGAGGGCCGGTGAGGCGGCCGGTGTGACCGGCCGCTCACCTTTCCACGGTGCTACGACTTTGATAGCTGGTGGCGCTTGCCTGGCGGGGGCTGGCGCCGTATTTGGCTTGTGAAGCCGGCGGTTCAGGCGGCTTTGGCGCGGCGCTGGCTGAAAGCCGAGGCGCGTTTGGCGCTGACCGTGGTGACGTCGTCACCGGCGATCTTGCTGGCCAGGTCGGCGGTTTTCTGCTCGATCTGGGCGGCCAGCTTGCTCAAGGCGAGGGCGCCGGGCGCGGTGACCTGGGCAATCGTCGACAGGGTGTTGACGCCGGTTTTTTCTTCAAACAGCGCGGCATTGGCAGAGGCGCGCTCGACACCGGCTTCTGCGACCTTGACCAGCTGGTTCACGACCTGCTGGGCGCCGTGGCTGGTCAGGCTCAGGCCCTTGGTGTAAGCCACGCTGAAGGCCAGCTGGGCGGCGCGGGCGTTTTTGGCGGTCTCGGCCGTCAGTTCCGAGCGCGACTCGCGCAGGGCCTTGTTCCAGCGCTGCTCCAGCAGGCTGACCACACGCTCACCGCCGGCGCGGTAGGCATCGATCATGTTTTTGGCGGTATTGCCGTAGGCTTCGATCAGGTCGGTGGCCACGGTGGACAGGTTTTTGGCAGTCATGGTGTTTCCTTGGAGTGGTTGGAAGATGCACCATCATCAGGGTTTCTACTAGTGGCTGCAACCTAGCCGGGCCGATTTCTTAGGGGCGCCAGCCCAGAACGGATCAGGCGCCGCTGCCGGCTTGCTCTGATTTTGATAGCTGCTTGCCCTTGCCAGACGGGGGCTGGCGGCCGATTTGTCTTTTCATCCGGCGAGAAACAGCGCCGGGTCCACCATGGCGCGGTTCAGCATCACGCCCCAGTGCAGGTGCGGGCCGGTCACGCGGCCGGTCGCGCCCACCGCGCCCAGGCGCGCGCCGGCGGGCAGGACCTCGCCGGCCTGCGTATCGATCGCGCTCAGGTGGCAGTACATGCTCAGCAGCCCGCCGCCGTGGTCCAGCCAGACGGTGCCGCCGTTGAAAAAATAGTCGCCGGTGTCGATGACTTTGCCCGGCAGCGGCGCGACCACCGGCGTGCCGGTGCCGGCCGCGATGTCCATGCCGCTGTGCGGGTTGCGCGCCTGGCCGTTGAACACGCGGCGTAGCCCAAAGGAGCTCGACTTGCGCCCCGGCACCGGTACCCGCATGCGCAGCGAGGCCGGCAGCGGCTGGCTGAAGCTCGCCATCACGGTTTCCTGGTGCGCGCGTTCACGTTCGTAACGCGCCAGGTCCTCGGGCGACAGGTCCACCGTGCGCGGCGAGACTTTCAGCTGTTGTTCGCTGTAGCGTTTGGGCGCGATGTTGTAGCTGATCTGGCGCAGGCCGTCTTCGGGCGTGCGCACGCTGATGCCGGCTTCACCCGGCGTCGCCGCCAGCGGGATGCCGACGATGGCCGTCCAGGCGATCACGTCGCCGACCACCAGCAGGGGAATCTCGCCCTGGTGCGCCACCGGCCGCTGCGCCGAAGGGCCCAGCGCCAGCCGCGCCACGCCGCCCGGCACCTGCGAGGCGCGCGGCCAGACCCCGGCATCGGGTGAAGCGCTCGCCGCCCAGCCCGCGCCGGGCAAGGCCAGCAGGCCCATTGCGCCCAGCAGCGCCGTGCGGCGCGACAACTCGGGAGGCTGGCGCATCAACTCAGAAGAAAGCACAAAAAAAGGCGGTTTATGGTTTTTCCCAGACGATCTTTCCGTCACGCACATAGTCGTCGAACTGGGTCTTGGGAATCGCCGCCAGCCCGGCCACGCCGTCGCCGGCATCCCAGCTCAGGGTCGCGCTGTCCGGCTCCAGCCCGACTTCCACACGGCCCGGCGGAATGACGATGGGCGCGCCGTCGCCGGGGGTGAAGGTCACGTCGCCGACGATGGTTGCGAATTGGGGCATGGAATCTCCTGGATGGTTGGACAGCGTCTCGGCTGCTGTTTGTGTTTGCTCCCGTCCATTAAGCATGAGGCCCGGCGTTTGCCGTGTCAGCCAAAAGCGCGTTTTTTCCGCGATGGCGGCAGGGTCTTTGGCGCGGCGGTGTTCAAACGCAGCGCGTCAACCGAACTTGAGTGCGATAAAAACCAGGACGGCCGCCATGCTGACCAGTACGACCGCGACAGCCCAGCCCGGCACCGGGTCACGACCGCCGCTTGCACGCATGGCGCCCACCGTGCGTAGGGTCTCGTCCCGGCGCGAGCGCGAGATGCAGAGCAGGCGCAGGATCACGGCCAAGCTGCAGCAGACAAAAAAGGCGCCCATGAGCATGAAGCCCCACACCTCGGTGCGGAAGGCAGAAGCATTGGGGCCGTTGGCGGTGGCCGTGGCCGGCGCATGCCCTTTGAACTGGATGACAATTTCCCCGCTTTGCAGGCCGTTCAAGCCGATCAGAAAGAGCATGATGCCGGCCATGCCCGTCGCGATGACGCAAAGCACGATTCCCAGCCAGCCTCTGAGCTTCAGGTGCGTGAAGTGCTCCATCGCGGCCGGCCTAGCTGCAGGACGTGCCCGCTGTGCGCCTGAAGGTCTGGCCCTGTGCCAGCGCCATGTTGCCCTGGGCGGCGGTGATGCGCAGCGCATCGCCCTCGGCCTCCAGCACCAGCTCACCGCTGCTGCCCGCGGGTGTGCGCAGCTCGCTGCCGCTGATGCTGCCGGCCAGCGCACGCGTGCGTTCGCGCCAGGCCAGCGTGCCGGAAAAATTCTGGAATGTCTGTGTCAGCTGGATGCTCGCGCCGCGCAGCAACCCGCCGGCACACCACAAACCCTCGACGCGGGCCGGCACGGTCCACACATGGACCTTGCTCGACTTCTGCAGGCCCACGACCTTGTCGGGCACGGGCACGACCGTCGTGCGGTCCGGCTTCCAGTCGCCCATGTCCCAATCGTGCGAGACGATGCGTGTGCCCGGCTTGAGCGCCAGCAGCGCAGGGCGCAACTGCAAATTGAACTCCGGCAGCAAATACATGGTGATCACGGTCGCCGGCGCCAGGTCGGTCTTGAACAAATCCTCGACGCGAAACTCGACCTTGTCGGCCACACCGGCCTTGCGCGCATTGGCCTTGCTGCGCTCGACCAGCGCCGGGTCGATCTCGACGCCCAGGCCGGTGGCTTCAAACTTCTTCGCCGCCGTGATCACGATGCGCCCGTCACCGGAGCCGAGGTCAATCACATGGTCGCCACGCTGGACGCCTGCGCTGCTGAGCATCTCGAGCGTGACCTTGTCGGGGGAGGTGATGAAGGGGACTTCTTCAAGGGGTTGGGCGTGGGCCGGGAGGGCGAACCCGGTGCCGGCCGCAAGCAGTACAAGCACGCCCGCAACTGTTGGGAAATGGTTGGGTTTCAGCATCTGGATATTGTGCTGCCGATTGTTTTGCGCCGCAGTTCTCCTTGCACAAGGCAGAGTCTGAGGGGCCATCGCTTGCTCCGCTCCCAGTTTGAACGTCTCGTCTACGGCTTCAAGCCTGATTTCTGCCACTGCTGAACAAGCGCAGCGAGGTATTTCTTTTGGCAATCGTCCTTGTTGCCTATCAGCGGAGGCATGAAACACCAGGGACTGTCCGCTTCATATTCCGAACTGAAGAGCACGGTGAATTTTTCCGCCGCCGCTGTCTGTCGTTGCCCGATCGTCGCTTTCCATATGCGGTTGCTTACCCAACTACCGGCCGTGCTTGTTGTCTTGGTGAAACGGTCGAGTCTCTGCATCCAGACATGGGAATATCCTGCAGGGATGGTGAGAGTTGCCCCGGTGGTGTGGAGCAAATAATCTGCTTCGGCGCCCGAGCCCCTGACCTCCTTGACCATGGCGTTGGCGACGGGGTCGTACATCTTCCTGGCGTTGTCATCTTTCGAGAAGACAAGACCACTGGCCAGGCTGTCAAATTCAAGGCTGAGGTCGACCACGACCAGTACCTTCTTGACGGGCAGTGGCGCAACGGTTTCTTTGCGCTCTGAGAATAATTTCGGATCTGGAATGGTGGCGCATCCACCCAGGGCGCTGATGGTCAGCGCAATAACCAGCGCATTGATGAGGTTTTTCATGATGCTCTCTGATATTGTTTTGATCAACAGACCGCTTGGTGCACTTTTCTTTCCGAAACCCCGGGAAGCCCCGGTCTCACTTGCCCCAGGAGTCTTTAATAACCGTCACGCGATTGAATGCGGTCTTACCCGCAGCGTGATCCTTGACATTAGGCACAAACTACCCAGAAAAATCTTTGCCACCCTGCGGTTTTACGCAGCTGGAAAAGTCCGAACGTGGCCGACCGCCGGTCCAAGCCATCTCACTCAGTTCACCGAAAACTCCTGCCCCCGGTAGGCCCCCTGGAAGCTGTTGACCGGGTTGGCCACCTGGCGGGCGATCTCCTGTTTCAGGATGTCGTATTCGCGGCTGTCCATTTTGTAGGCATATTTGGTCCCTATCTTCAGCACCCGGGTGTTGGCACCTATGACGGTGGCTTCCCCGTAGCTGGAGGTCAGGATGGCCGCGATATTGCGCCCATTGCTGTTGATGATCCAGCGCACCGGCTCGTAGTTGCTCAGCACGAGAACCAGCGGCGCGGCGCCGGGCTGGACGTTGATTCGCACAGGACCCACCCGGCCTGCGCTGCCGGAGGCGCCCGACGTCGATGTGACTCCCTCGTACACGCCCACCACCGCGACCCTGGCGTTGGCGGGGATGTCGGTGAGCAGGGGTTTGGCGCCGGGCGGGAACGGCGCGCCGCCGCTTCCTGCGCTGTTGCCGCGGCGGATGGCTTCAATGACGTCCCTGGGCAGGCCGTCCCTGGCGGCCGCTGCTGCGTTCATGGCGCGCACCTGGGCGGAAATCTGCTCGCGATAACGCGAGTCGTCGTCCACGGGGGCAGCGTTGGCGGCGGCCACGCGGGCCAGTTGCCTGGCCAGCAGGGCTTCGGAAACCAGTGCGTCCAGGGATTGCGGGGCGTCGACCTCGACCGCGCTGCCGATGGTCACGGCCGAGCTGCTGCGCTTGAGGTAGCCGTTGCGCGGCAGCAGCGGGATCAGCGCGCCGTCGCGCGCATCGAGATTCTTCGCGCTGGACACCGTGCCCTGGGAGATATCGAGCAGCCGGCTGGCCGCGGGGGTAGCTCCGCTGGCCCAGCTGTCGAACAGGATGGACTGTTCATCCAGTTTTGAAAAGCCGTTGGCCTGGAGTGCCGACAACTGCCAGCTGCCTTGTTGTTCGCTCTGGAGGTCCAGCCAGCCGAGGTCCTGGCCGGACGGGTACACCAGTTTGTTGCCCTGGGCCATCAGAAAGGGTGCGCTGTTGCCGCTGGCGTTGCCCGTCAGCCGCCACTGCTTCAGCGGCGCGGCCTCCAGCGCGCCGTTGGGCGCGCGCGTGAGTTCCATCAGCGATGCGGTCTGGCCGGAGCCGACCAGGTATTTGCCGCTGGCCGCCGGCATCGAGAGGGCCCAGGTCAGGCGCTTTTCTGCGGCAGGGTAGACCTCGATCGCGCTGTTCCGGATGTCCAGCAAATGCGGCACCCCTGTGTTGGTCTGGCTCAGCAGTGCGGCATTGACTTGCGGCAACCAGGCGATCAGTTCGGCGTAGTCCTCTGTGGCCCACAACACATTGCCGGTTTCGACTTCGATCAGGCGCAGGTTGCGGCTGCCGGTGGGCACGGCCAGCACACGGCCGTTGGGCGACAGGGTTGCGGCGCGGTAGGTCTGTTCCGGGACGGGAAAGCTCGACAGCAACTTGCCACCCGGAAGCTGCACCACGCTGTAGCGTTGCGCGCCCTTGACCACAATCACGTTGGCATCGGCAGCCACAGACACCTGGCCGCTCGCATCGTTGATGTTGGGCAGTAGCGCTTTCGCCGGCATCGCCGAGACGGGAACCAGGGCGGGCTGGGCCATGGCCAGGGCGAGGCGCTGCAGGCCAATCCATTCGGCCAGCCGCACGTCCTGCTTCTGGAAACACTCGAGGTCGGTGACCTTGCCCTTGATCGCCGCGGCGGTGTCGAAGCGGCCAATCGGGGTTTTGGCGGTGCAGGTCAGTGCGCGCAAGGTCATCAGCTTGGCGTACTGCTCGGACATGTGTTGCTGGCCGGCCTTGTTTCCCTCGAGCGAGGTGTTCAGGGCATTGCGGGCGGTTTGCAGCGTATCCGGAAGCGGAAACGCCGTGTTGATGCGTTCAGAAGTCGGGGTCAATACCGCCGACAGCTGGTCACAGGCCGATAACAGGACACAGGCGCACAGCAGCGCCAGACGAGCATCAAACATACATCCTCCTCCCTTGTTGCAAACGCAGAGGCGTGCATGTTTGCATTCGCCCCTGCACCCTTGTCCTCAATGCCTCAAGGCCCGGCTGCTCTTTGGCGGCCTGGGGCCACAGTTCCTCTAACCTGACTACTGAATCGCGGCCGGTTTATTTGGCCCAGGAATCTTTCATGCCCGTCACCCGATTGAACACGGCCTTCCCCGCACTGTGATCTTTGATATCAGTGACAAAGTACCCATGCCGCTCGAACTGGAAGCGCTGGCCGGCTTCCACGGACGCCAGTGAAGGCTCCACATACGCCGTCACCACCGACAGGCTGTTGGGGTTGAGGTTCTCCAGAAAATCTTTGCCATCCGCTTCAGGATGCGCCTCGGTGAACAGGCGGTCGTAGAGGCGCACTTCGGCCTGCACCGCGTCATTGACGCCGACCCAGGTGATCACGCCCTTGACCTTGATCGCGTCGGAGCCCGGTGTGCCGCTTTTGGTGTCGGGGATCAGTCTGGCCTGGACTTCGGTGATGGCGCCGCTGGCGTCCCTGGTCGCGCCCACACATTCGATCACGTGGCCGTATTTCAGGCGCACCTTGCTGGCGGCGATCGCCTGGCCGCTGCTGTTGGTGTGGGCGGGGAACAGGCGGAAGAAGCCCTTGGGCGGTGTTTCTTCATAGTCGGTGCGTTCTATCCAGACTTCCTTGCCGATTTTGAAATGGCGCGTGCCCTGCTCGGGGTGGTGCGGATGCACGGGGGCGCTGCAGTCGTCGAGTTTGCCCACAGCAGCTTGACTGCTGTCTTCCGGTTTTCCCATGACCTCATCCCAGTTAGTCAGCACCAGCTTGACCGGATCGAGCACGGCCATGGCGCGCGGGGCGACCGGGTCCAGGGTGTCGCGCAGTGCGCCTTCGAGCGTGCTGTAGTCGATCCAGCTGTCGCTTTTGGTCACGCCTATGCGTTCGGCAAACAAATGAATCGCCTCGGGTGTGTAACCACGCCGGCGCAGGCCGACGATGGTGGGCATGCGCGGGTCGTCCCAGCCGCTGACTCTTTTTTCATTGACGAGCTGGGCCAGCTTGCGTTTGCTGGTCAGCACATAGGTCAAATTGAGGCGCGCAAATTCGTACTGGCGCGGGTGCGGGCTGGCGATCAGGCCGCCTTCGGCGAGTTTGTCGAGCAACCAGTCGTAAAACGGGCGCTGGTCCTCGAACTCGAGCGTGCAGATGCTGTGGGTGATCTGCTCGAGCGCGTCCTCGATCGGGTGCGCATAGGTGTACATCGGGTAGATGCACCAGGTGTCGCCGGTGTTGTGGTGGTGGGCGCGGCGGATGCGGTAAATCGCCGGGTCGCGCAGGTTGATGTTGGGCGAGGCCATGTCGATCTTGGCGCGCAGCACGGCGGCGCCGTCGGCGAGTTTGCCGTCGCGCATCTCGCGGAAACGCGCGAGGTTCTCGGCGGGCGTGCGGGCGCGGAAGGGGCTGTTGACGCCGGGTTTGACAAAGTCACCGCGGTTGATGCGCATCTCGTCGGCGCTTTGTTCGTCCACATAGGCGTTGCCCGATTCGATCAAATACTCGGCGGCGCGGTACATGAAGCCGAAGTAGTCGCTGGCCTGGTAAAGGTTGTTCTCCCCGTTGTTGTGCCAGTCGAAGCCCAGCCACTGGACGGCGTCCTTGATCGCATCGACGTACTCGGTGTCTTCCTTTTCGGGGTTGGTGTCGTCAAAACGCAGGTGGCAGACACCTTCGTAGTCGCGCGCCAGGCCGAAATTCAGGCAGATGCTTTTGGCATGGCCGACGTGCAGGTAACCGTTGGGCTCGGGCGGAAAGCGCAGGCGCACTTTGGCCGGATCGGGCTGGCCGGCGTCGTGGTGGGCGGCGTCGCCGGGGCTGCCGCCCCAGTGCCGGCCGGCATACGTGCCTTTGGCCAGGTCATGTTCGATGATCTGGCGCAGGAAATTGCTGGTTTTGGGGGTATCTTTGTCGGCGGGGGAGGTCATGGGCTGATTCTAGGCGGTGGCGTGCTTGAGGTACGGCGGCTGGCGGGGCGCGGGCAAATGAGAGTGGGCGCTCGCGTTACGTTTGGCTACCGACTTCACAGAGCAGGCGGTAGGCGGTTTACGGTGCGCTGCGTTTAATACACACAAGGGCAAGCGCCCATAACCAGGAGAAAGCCAGATGATCCACTCAATCACCCGTTCTGTTTCGTCCACCCGGGCCCTGCTGATGGCGGGTGCTGCCGCGGTCCTGTCGGTTGCCGCACTGGGCTTTTCCACCGGCGCCCATGCCCGCAGCGACGTCAACTTCTCGGTCGGTGTGTCGACACCCGGCGTGGTGATCGGCGTCAGCAACGCCTACCCGGTCTACACCCCGCCGGTGTATGGCCAGCCGGTGTACGGTTACCAGCCGCAGCCGGTCTATGTGCAGCCGGCCCCGGTTTACGTGCAGCCGCGCCCGGTCTATCGCCCGCGCCCGGTGTATGTGCAGGCGCCGATTTATGTGGCGCCGCCCCCGGTGTATTACCGCGGTGGCCATCACCACCGCCACCATGGGCACGGTCACCGCGGCCATGGACACGGCCACCGCCGTTAAGCCGGCTCCCGCCCACAAAAAAGCCCGCAGGTTTGAAGCCTGCGGGCTTTTTTCATGCCACAAGGCTTCAGGAACTGAGCTGGCGCCAGAACACGTAATCGGCTTCGTAAGGCACGCGGACCCGCATGCCGACTTCTGCCGCGCTGCAGTTGCGCACCGACGGCAGGCCGCCGACCGTGCGTATGCGCTGGATGTAGCTGATGTTGCTGAGGGTGCCGGGCAGGGTGGACGCCTCGACGCGCGCGCGTTGCAGCGGCAGGTTGGGCGCTCCGTTGTCAACCTCGACAAACTCGCGCACCACCAGTTCGGAGCCGTCGCGGTGTATCCAGGCGCGCGCGCTGCGGGCCAGCATGATGCTGTTGTTGGCGGTGTCCCGCAGTTCTATGCTGCGGTCGCGCGGCAGCCAGGCGTACTGCCAGGGGGCGCGGCTGGTGGCCTGGCATTCGTACTGCAGCTCGCCGATGCCGCGCGCTTCGAGCACCGCCTGGTGGCCGGCCGGCACACGGATATCGGCAGGCAGTGTGGGTTGCCGGGTCAGGTACTCGGCCAGGGGGCGGGGTGCCGAACAGCCGGCCATCAGGACGGCAGCGCCGGCTGCCAGCAGGAGGCTGCCCAGGTGGCTGGCGGAAGATCGCGGGGCAATATGTGTGTTCAAAAGATTTCCTGGTGATGAAGCCCGGCCTGCTGTGAGGCCAGCGTGCGGCGACGTCCCATGCTAAGACAAGCTTGCCCATAAGGCCATAAGGAAAGTCCGCAGGCCGGAGCCTGCGGACTTGTTTGCCATCGCTGCTGAACAGCGCTGGCGCCGGTCACACCGTTTCAAGCGGCGTGGCGGAAACTGGAAGAATGATTACTTTCGGCTCAGTCAAATCATGGTGTTGCAGGCGATGTCATAAGCGCCATAAGCAGAACGGCTGCAGTGGGTCACCGGCTTGCTCAAGCCGGCGGGTTTGACCACCAGGGTGTAGCTGATGGCCTTGCCGATATCCGCATACAGTGCCGAACTGTTGTTTGCAGCCACCAGGGCGGCCCCCTCACTGGCTTTGGCCAGCGTGGTGGCTGGCTCGTCGATCAGCACCCATTGCACACGGCCGTCGGCCAGCACCACACGTTCGTACAGCACGCTGTCGTGGCCGGTGGCGATCAGGGTGGCGGGTTCGGAGGCCGGTGTGGCAGCGACACGGCGATAGATGTCGGTGGCGGGAGCAGCCGGCGAGAACGCAGCCATCATGGCGGCGGTGCCGGTGACCACCAGCAGGGTCAGGCCCAGCCCGATGGCGAATGCGCGAATTGTGTTGTGTCTGCTTCTCATGGCAATCACCCCTTTTTCACTCTGCTCTGCTCGTGGATCCAGTAAACGCTGGGCCGGACTTCGGCGGTGTAGGAGGCGGACCACAAAGAACGCAGGCGCGCTTCCTTGCGCCGCCTGCTTCCAAGGGTTAGCCCCTAAAGGCTTTAGCCCTGGCGCCAGAAGATGTAGTCGGCCTGGTAGGGCAGGGTCAGCTTCTCACCGGTGTTGAGTGCAGCGCAGGGTTTGGTCTTTTCGATGCCGCCCTTGGTGTTGACACGCTGGACATAGCTGATGTTCTGCAGTGCGCCGGTGCCGGTGGACTGGGCGGTCGACAGTTGCAGCGGCAGGGTGTATTCGCCGTTGGGCGACACCGCGATCTGGGTGGCGATCACGCTGGAACCGTCCACGTGTTTGAAGGTCGCCGGCGGGCCGGAGTAGGCCACCACGTCCTTGCCGGTGCGGTCCAGCAGGTTGGCCTGCGGGCTCACCAGCACCCAGCCGTAAGGGCCGGTGGCTGTGGGTTTGCATTCGTAATTGAGGATGCCGGTGGCACGGGTTTCATAAGCGACCACATTGCCGGATGGCACGAGAACGGCCTGTGGCAGGCGGTCCTGGCTGTAGACCTTGGGCAGCGGCGGTGCGCTGGAGCAGGCGGCCATGATCAGCGCCGTGCCGGTGACCAGGACGGTGGTGCCCAGCAGGCTTTTGCCGGCGGTGCGGAATTGTGTGTTGGTGCTTTTCATTTGGGGTTCCCCGGTTTGTTTTTTGCCAGATGCCAGTAGAGCCGGGAACCATGTAAGCGTTTGTAGGACGCCCGACCGGCACGCTGCAAGGCAACAGCGCTTCGTGGCGGCGCCGCCGCGGCCAGGCGCAAAAAAGCCCACAGGCCGCAGGCGGCCTGTGGGCTAAAACCAGCTCCGCCTAACTCAGAGCTGGCCGCTCACCATCAGTCACGGGTGTGGCGAGCTTCCCGGAGAACAAAGCAGCAGCAGGCTTACATGGCCTTGTAGAAGATGTAGTCGGCCTGGTACTTGACGACCTGTTTGGCGTTGAGGTTACCGGCAGCGCAGGGCATGGCCGGGGCGACGCCGCCGCGGGTGTCCACGCGCTGGATGTAGGTCACACCCTGCATGGCGCCCGAGCCCATCGCGGGGTTGGCCTTGACCAGCTGCAGCGGGATGCTGCCGGCCATCATGCTGTTGGGGGCCACGGCGAGCTGGGTGGCGGTCAGCTTGGAGCCGTCCATCGCTTCCCAGGTGGCGGGCGGGCCGTAGTACTTGCCGACCTGTTTGCCGCTGCGGTCCAGCAGTTTGGCGTCGGGACCGGCGAAGACCCATTCGTACTGGCCAGCCATGTCTTTCTTGGCACTGCACTGGTAAGTGATCTCGCCGACACCGACGGTTTCCATGGCGACCTTGTTGCCGGCGGGAACCTGCACGGATGCAGGCAGCGCGGCCTGCGAGTAACTCGGCATCATGGGCGACATGCTGCCGCAGGCGGCGATCAGCGAAACGGCGGCAGTGGCGATGGCGGTACGGATCATCATGGGTGTAACTCCTGGTTGAGTGAGGTGTGGGCTGGCAGCTGCCAGTTGTTGTTGACGCCCTCGGCCCGTGCCGCATTTGCACGGCACGGACCGGCGCCCTGCAGGAGATACGCAGGCGCCCCAACATCCGGATTCAGGAAGAGATGAAAGAAAACGTAAGGACATTCATGCCATCGGCCGCCGCGCACGTGGCGCGGGGGCACGGACAGGGCACGGCGCGCCGCACCGGCTGTCAGGCCCGCAGTCGCGGCGCCGGGCTGCTGCCTTCAGGCCAGCGGCTTGTAGGCCACCACATCAATTTCCACGCGCGCATCGACCATCAGGCGTGCCTCGGTGGTCGAGCGGGCCGGCTTGCCTTCGCCGAAATAGGTCATGTAGACACGGTTGAAGCTGCCGAAGTCGCGCGCGTCCTGCAGCCACACCGTGGTTTTGCAGACATCGGCGAGGGTGCAGCCGGCCAGGGCCAGCGCGGTGGACAGATTTTTCATGACCTGGCGGGTCTGCACCTCGATGCCGCCGGCGACGATTTCGCCCTTGTCATCGGCCGGCACCTGGCCGGAGACATACACAAAATCGCCGGCCCGCACGGCCGGCGAAAAAGGCCGGGGTTGCTGGTCCGACGCGACGGGTGGATTGCCGAGAAACTGCAGTGCCATGTCAAAAACTCCTTGAGGCTGCGTGTTTTGCCGTGACGACACCAGGCTGGTGCCGCCTTGTCACCGCTTGCCCCAAAAGGGGGAGGGTGTGGGGCGGATTATGAAAGATATTTTCAGTTATGAGGCCAGATATCAGGGTATCACCCGATATTTGGCTTATTTGGATGGCCTATTCTTTGCATTCTGAAAATTAATTTCATATTCAGGAGATGAACATGCTGCATTCATTGTCTCTGAGCCGCCGCAAGGCCGTGCTCGCACTCATGCTTTGCGCGGGGGCATGTCTGCCGCTGGCGGCGCAATCTCAGGCGCCGAAATCGGCGCTGAACCTGGCCATGGTCGCGGAGCCGCCGACGCTGGACATCCAGTCCACGCCGGCCGACCTGGTCTGCATCATCATGCAACACGTCTATGAGCCGCTGTTCACCTTCGACGCCAAGGCGGCGCTGGTGCCCATGCTGGCCGAGTCCATGCCCAAAATCTCGGCCGACGGCAAGCTCTACAGCATCACTCTGCGCAAGGGCGTGAAGCTGCACAGCGGACGCGAACTCAATGCCGACGACGTGGTCGCCAGCCTCAAGCGCTGGATGGAGGTCTCGCCGCGCGGCAAGTCGGTGGCCGCCCAGGTGACCGAGATATCGGCCAAGGGACCGCTGGCGGTGGAGATCAGCCTGAAAAACGCCTATGCGCCGCTGCTGTCGCAGCTGGCCATGGCCTCGGGCATGGCGGCCATCATGGCCAAAGAGTCGCTGGCCCAGCCGCTGCGTGAATACGTCGGCACCGGCCCCTACCGTTTCAAGGAGCGCCGGCCCGACCAGTACGTGCTGCTGACGCGATTCGACGGCTATTCGGCGCGCACCGAAGCGGCCAGCGGCTACGGCGGCAAACGTGTGGCCATGGTCGAAGAACTGCGCTTCGTGCCGGTGCCCAACGCCAACACGCGGGTCGAAGGCGCCATGGCCGGCCAGTTCCATTACGCCGACCTGCTGCCGATCGAGGCCTTGTCCCGCCTGGAAAAGGCGCCCGGCAAGGTGGTGCCCATCATGACGCCGTCTTTCGGCTTCCCTTATCTGGTGTTCAACACCAGGGAGGGCTCGATGGCGCAGCAGGCCACGCGCAAGGCGGTGCAGACCGCGCTGGGCCATGGCGAGATGCTGGCGGCCGGCTTCGGCGACACGCGCTTTTTCATCGCCGAGGGCAACCATTTCCCCAAGGGCACGCCGTTTTATTCAGACGCCGGTACCAGCAACTACAACGAGCGCGATGCGAAAAAGGCCAAGGCCCAGGCCGAGCAGGCCGGTTACAAGGGCGAGGCTATCCGCATCCTCACCAGCCGCCAGTACGACTTCCACTACAACATGGCGCTGATCATGGCCGAGCAGCTCAAGCGCGCCGGCTTCAAGGCCGACCTGAACGTGGTGGAGTGGGCGACGCTGCTGCAGCGCCGCGCCGATCCCAAGCTGTGGGACATCTACATCACGCACTCGGGCCAGTTCCCCGAGCCCATGCTGTCGCCGCCGCAACTCGGCGACGGCGCACCGGGCTGGTGGACATCGCCCGCCAAGCAACAGGCGCTGGCCGCGCTGAACCAGGAGCCCAACCCCGCCAAACGCGGCGCCTTGTGGGCCAAGGTGCAGCAGGTGGTGTATGACGAAGTGCCTTATATCAATGTCGGCAAGTTCGCCAGCCTGTCGGCGCGCGCCCCGGCGCTGCAGGGCTACACACCCTTTACCTATCCCTTCTTCTGGAACACGAGTCTGAAAGATTGAGCCCCCACGCTTTTCGCTTCGCGTAATACGCTGCCCCCCGGGGGGGCGCCCGCCTGCGGCCCGGCGAAGCCGGTTCCGCGGCTTGACTGAAACGAGGGATGCTTTCGAATGGATAAGACGATCACATCTCCCAAGGATAAAACAAGGGAATGACCCGCTATTTGTTATCACGCCTGGGCGGCATGCTGGTGGTCATGGCCATCGTGGCCGTGCTGGTGTTCATCCTCACGCGTGCAGCCTCGGGCGACCCGATTGCCGTGCTGCTGGGTGACCAGGCCACCGCCGAGGACATCGCGCGGGTGCAGCAGATCTACGGCCTGGACCGCCCGCTGCCGGTGCAGTTCGGCCTGTGGGTCAGGGAGCTGGCGCACGGCAACCTCGGCGAGTCCATTTTTTTGCAGCGGCCGGTCACGCAGGCCCTGTGGGAACGTGCCGAGCCCACAGCCTTGCTGTCGCTGATGGCCATCACGATTGCGGCGCTGATCGGCGTGCCCTGCGGCATCGTCTCGGCGGTGTACCGCGGCAAGGCTGTCGACCAGGTTTTCACCGGCTTCGCCATGCTGGGCGCGAGTGTGCCCAGCTTCTGGTTCGGGCTGGTGCTGATGCAGATTTTTGCCGTGTCGCTGGGCTGGTTTCCGGTGTCGGGGTATGGCGAGCCGGGCGCCTCGCTGGCTGCGCGCATCCACTGCCTGGTGTTGCCGGCCGTGGTGCTGGGCGTGCTGAACTCGGCGCTCATCATCCGCTTCACGCGCGCTTCCATGCTGGACGTGATGGGCGAAGACTATGTGCGCACCGCCCGCGCCAAAGGGCTGCCTGAAAACGTGGTGGTGCTCAAACACGCGCTGCGCAACGCGCTGGTGCCCATCGTGACGGTGATCGGCCTGACGGTGGCGCTGATGATTGGCGGCGCGGTGGTGACCGAAACCGTGTTCGGCCTGCCCGGCGTCGGCAACCTGGTGGTCAGTGCCGTGATCCGGCGCGACTACCCCGTGATCCAGGGCGCGCTGCTGGTCGTCGCGGCGATCTACGTGGTGATCAACTTCCTGATCGACCTGCTCTACACCGTGGTCGATCCACGGGTGAAGTATTGATATGACTCACCCCCGAAGCGCCTTCGGCGCCGCCCCCTCAAGGGGGCACCACCAGCGGCCCGGCAAAGCCGGTTCCGCGGTGGTTGCTGGAAAAAGCCCACCCTGACAGGCAGCTTCCACTTATTCTGCGCAAACTATTTCGCCGGCGTATCGTGCTGGCCGCGGCGATCACCCTGGTGGTGGTGGTGCTGGTGTCGGTCTTTGCCGGCCCGCTGAGCGGCCTGGACCCGAACGAGACTGCAGTGTCCCAGCGTCTGGCGCAACCTTCGACGGCGCACCTGCT
>CALRTF020000030.1:0-26031 GCA_943370985.1 Paenacidovorax caeni | reverse complement strand
ATCAGGATCACGGCCGGCGGCTGGGCCGCCAGGTTGATGTCGCTGACACCTTCGCCCATGGTGGCGGCCAGTTCGCGGTTAACGATGCTGACCAGCACCTGGCCGGGCGACAGCGAGCTCATGACCTCCTGGCCGAGCGCCTTGTCCTTGACACGCGCGATGAAGTCGCGCACCACCGGCAGGGCCACGTCGGCCTCGAGCAGGGCCATGCGCACCTCGCGCAGCATGTCCTGCACATTGGTCTCGGTGATGCGGGCCTGGCCTCGCATTTCCTTGACGAGGCGGGAAAGTTTGTCAGTAAGGGCAGAGGCCATGAGCAGGCTCCACAGCTGGAGCAAAAGGAAGTGAAGGAAGAAATACCGTCCTGCACGGCGGGCGGCTACAGCTAAACTGTAGCCATGATTTTAACTTTGAGCGCTGGGTGGGGTCTGGCGACGGCCTTCGCCGCCGCGCTGGCCTACGCCGTGCTGGCGCTGGCGGCCCGGCGCCTGAGTGAATCAAGCACCCGTATGGTGCTGTTCCTGGCCTGGCTGCTGCACGCGCTGGCCCTGGCCGACGGCCTGCTCGGCGATCCGCCGCGCTTCGGTTTTGCCCCGGCGCTGTCCATGACCGTCTGGCTGGTGCTCAGTGTGTATGCCGTGGAAAGCCGCCTGTTTCCGCAACTCAAGGCGCGCTGGGCCCTGGCCGGCCTGGGCACGGCTGCCGTGTTGCTGGCGCTGGTGTTTCCCGGCTCCAGCTATCACCTGATTGCCTCGCCCTGGCTGCCGCTGCACTGGGCGCTGGGCATCGCATCCTACGGGCTGTTTGCCGCCGCCGTGGTGCACGGCTGGCTCATGAACCGGTCGGAACGGTCCATCCGTTCGGCGACACAGCCGGACACCGGCGTGCCGCTGCTGACGCTGGAGCGCCTGACTTTCCGTTTTGTGCAGGCCGGTTTTGTGCTGCTGACCGCCACGCTGGCGGTCGGCTGGCTGTTTGCCGAAACCCTGTACGGTCCTGGCCTGGCCTGGCAGTGGAACCACAAGACCGTCTTTTCCGTGCTGGCCTGGCTGACTTTTGCCAGCCTGCTGGCAGGTCGCGCGCGCCTGGGATGGCGTGGCCGCCAGGCGGTGCGCCTGCTCTACCTGGGCTCGGGCCTGCTGCTGCTCGGTTACGCCGGCTCACGTTTTGTGCTCGAAGTTGTCCTGAAGCGCGTATGAAATACCTGATCGTTTTGGTGGTGGTGCTGGTCGGCGTCTGGCTCTGGCGCAACAACCGGCGCGAGGAACTGCGCGGCAAAAACCCGTCGCAGCCCCCGCCCGTCAGCGGTCCGAAACAGGCCACCGAGGTCGTGGCCTGCGCGGTCTGCGCGGTGCACCTGCCCCGGCCGGATGCGGTGCCGGGCAAACTGGGCCTGTACTGCAGCGACGCGCATCGCCGCCAGGGCGAAGCCTGAATGGCCGGCGCCACGGACTCGGGCAACTCCTGGTTCGGTCCGCCCGACACCAGCGCCTGGGATGCAGGCGCCAGCGGCGAGTCCTTCGCCCGCCTGTGGCGCGCCTTCATGACAGCGCGCGTCACGATTGCCAGCGTGCTGCTTGCGCTGCAGGCCTCGATTTATGCGCTGGGCCAGCCGGTGCGCGAGGAAATGATCGCGCTGTGTGTGGCCTACTTCGCCGCCACGCTGGCGGTGCGGGCCTGGGCGCGGCCCAAGCGGCCGGGCAGCACCTTCGACACCCAGTGGCTGTACACCGTCGGTATCGACGTCGTGGCCTTTTCTGCGCTGAACTTCCTGCAACTGGGGGCTTTGAACTACACCGCCCTGTTTGCCTTGCCGGTGCTGCTGGCGTCCATCCTCGGGCCCATCCTGCTGGCGCTGGGAACAGCCGCCAGCGTGACCCTGCTGCTGCTGACCGACGCCTGGTGGGTGTCGCTGCATACACAGGCCGACGCCACCGCACGCTTCCTGCAGGCGGGCCTGAGCGGATCCGGCTTTTTTGCGGTGGCCCTGCTGGCCAACCAGCTCGCGCTGCGCCTGTCGCGCGAGGAGCAGCGCGCCTATAGCAGCCAGTCCGCCGCGCGCATGCAGGCCCGCGTCAACGAACTGGTGATCGACACCCTGGTCGATGGGGTGCTGGTGATAGACACCAACGGCATCGTCCGTGCGGCGAACCCGGCGTCGCGCCGGCTGCTGGCCCAGGGCGGGGAGCGTGCCGCACCCTTTATGCTCGCCGCTGAACCGGCCTGGCAGCCGCTGGCGGAGCTGGCCCACCTGACCTTTGAGCGGCATCAGCCGCAGCAGGCTGACGTGGGCCTGGAACACGCATCGCGCCACGCGCAGCGCCTGCAGGTGCGTACCCGGCTGGCCGCGTCGCGCGACGGCTCGCACGAAAGCCTGTGCGTGATGTTCCTGGAGGACCTGCGCGAGATGGAGGCCAGGGTCCGGACCGAAAAAATGGCCGCCATGGGCCGCATGTCGGCAGCGGTCGCCCATGAAATCAGGAACCCGCTGGCCGCCATCACGCAGGCCAATGCGCTGCTGGAAGAAGACCTGCAGGACGCCGGGCACCGGCAGTTGACCGGCATGGTCGCGCAGAATGCCCAGCGTCTGGCGCGTATCGTCGAGGAAATCCTCAACCTGTCGCGCGTCCAGGAGCAGGCGCCCCAGGTACAGACCCGGGCGCTGCGGCTCGACGACATGGCGCAGCGCATCTGCGCAGACTGGGCGCAGCAAAACGCGGCCGGTCACCGGCTGCGCGTGTTGACGGGTACCGGCCAGAGCGCGATCCTGTTCGAGGCCGAACACCTGCGCCGGCTGATGGTCAACCTGCTCGACAATGCGCTGCGTTATGCCAGCGGCGGCGCCGGGGCCATCCAGGTCTCGACCGATGCTTCTTCGGGCCAGGTGCGGCTGCTGGTCTGGAGCGACGGCCAGCCGCTGGAAAAAACCGTGCAGGCGCACCTGTTCGAGCCTTTTTTCTCGTCCGAAAGCCGCTCCAGCGGACTGGGCCTGTACATCTGCAGGGAGCTGTGTGAACGCCATGGCGCGCTGGTGGGTTACCAGCGGGTCGCGCGGCAAAATGTGGAAGGCAACGAGTTTTTTGTGATCTTCAGGCCGGCATCCGCCGACTCGGTCATGCCGCCGGCTGCCATCGATACCCTGTTCTGACACGCTGAGACCCCACGACATCCCATGAGCACTCCGAATCAGGCCCACATCCTGGTCATCGACGATGAGCCGGACCTGCGCACCCTCTACGAGCTGACGCTGCTGCGCGAAGGTTACCGGGTGGAAGCCGCCGCCGACCTGGCGCAGGCGCGTGCGCAATTGCAGGAGCGGCGCTTCGATGCGGTGATCACCGACATGCGCTTGCCTGACGGCCTGGGGCTGGAGCTGCTGCGTGAGATGGTGAGCCAGCAGCGCCCTGAACGCTGCGTCGTCATCACCGCGCACGGTTCCGCCGAAAATGCGGTGGAAGCGCTGAAGGCGGGCGCCTTCGACTACCTGACCAAGCCGGTCGACCTCAAGCAGTTCCGCAACGTGGTGGCTTCGGCCATCCAGGGACCGGCAGGCACCGACAAGCCCAGGGCCGACAGCGATCCCGGCCCCGCGGCCCCGCGCTCCGGCAAATCCGCGGACGGCGCGCTGACGCTGCAGCGCCTGGTGGGTGAGTCGGCCGTCATGCAGGCCGTCAAGGCCCGCATCGTCAAGGTCGCAGGCAGCATGGCGCCGGTGCTGATCCAGGGCGAGTCGGGCACCGGCAAGGAGCTCGTCGCGCGCGCCGTGCACGACTGCAGCCATCGCGCTGCCGGGCCGTTTGTCGCGGTCAATTGCGGCGCCATTCCCGAAAACCTGCTGGAAGCGGAATTTTTCGGCGCGCGCAAGGGCGCCTACACCGGCTCGACCCAGGACCGCCAGGGTTATTTCCAGGCGGCCAAGGGCGGCACGCTGTTTCTCGACGAAATCGGCGACCTCCCGCTGGCCATGCAGTCCAAGCTGCTGCGCTCCATCCAGGAGCGCGTGGTGCGGCCGCTCGGCTCGGCGCAGGAGGACACGGTGGACGTGCGTATTGTCAGTGCCACCCACAAGGACCTGGGCGCCGCTGTCGCCTCCGGGCATTTCCGCCAGGACCTGTATTACCGGCTCAACGTGATCGAAATCCATGTGCCGGCACTGCGTGACCGCCGCGAGGACCTGCCGCTGCTGTGCCAGGACCTGCTCGCGCGCATCTGCCGGGAGTCCGGCCTGCCCGTGCCCGAACTGTCCGGCCAGGTGCTGATGCGCCTGCAGGCCCACCCCTTCAACGGCAATGTGCGTGAACTTGAAAACATGCTGCACCGCGCGGTCGCCCTCGGGGAAAGCAGCGAGCTGCAGGTCGACGTCCAGTCTGCCGCGCAGGTGGTGGCGGTGCCGGTGCCGGAAAACCTGCAGGACTTTCTGGACAGCCAGGAGCGCGGCATCCTCACCAAGGTGCTGCAGGAAACCGGTTTCAACCGCACCGCTGCGGCCGCCAAGCTGGGCATCAGCCTGCGCCAGATCCGTTACCGCATTGCCCGCCTGAACATCGTCACCCCCAACAGTGACGACGCGCCCGATGAGCCCTGAGGCGGGCCGCCCCGGGTTGCCGCTGTGGCACCAGGGCTGGTACCGCTATGCACGTGCGCAGGCTTCGCCGAACTTCGGTCCGCGCCCGGCGGGCGCAAGCATCGACCTGATCGTGCTTCATTCGATCAGCCTGCCGCCCGGCCAGTACGGGACCGGGCAGGTGCAAAAGCTGTTCATGAACGAACTCGACTGGGACGCCCACCCCTACTTCCAGGGCATACGCGGGATGCAGGTCTCCGCGCATTTTTTCATCACGCGTGACGGCCGGCTGTGGCAATTTGTCAGCTGCGACCAGCGCGCCTGGCACGCGGGCCAGTCCAGCTACCGCGGCCGCGGCAATTGCAACGACGACTCCATCGGCATCGAACTCGAAGGCCTGGAGGGCGGGGCGTTCGAAGCCGCCCAGTACGAAACCCTGTCCAGCCTCTGCGCCGAGTTGTTGCGGCACTACCCGGTGCAGCACCTCGCCGGCCATGAACACATCGCCAGCGGCCGCAAGCAGGACCCCGGCCCCGGTTTTGACTGGCCGCAACTGCAGGCCTCGCTGGGCCTGCCGGCTAAGTGTTTTCCCGAGCGAGCCTGAATCGGGGTTGCGCAAAAAAAACACCCCAATGGGGTGCGCGAAAAAAATGCGCCGCGCCTGTGCTCGCTGATGTGTCGCGCGGACAAGGGTCCGGGACCCAATGCTGATGCGGCTTGCGGCCGCGTGACGCGGCTGGACCGGCATGCCCGGCGAGGCCTTCCATGCACCGGCGGGTGACCGGAAAATGTGCATTTTTTACAGCCGCAAAACGCTACATAACGTAACGCGCATAAAAGCACGCGATACACTACCTGTAGTGCTTGAAATCACCCCGGACCCTAGGTATAGTGTCTGAGCCCTCCATTCAATTCGATGCATTCAGGGCACCGCAACCCAAGGAACAGCAGCCAAACGTGTCCGCCACCGGCAACCGTGAGCCCCCTACCTTTGCCCTGATCCGTCAAGTTCTCCCAACAACAAAGACACAACGAGGAACCATGCAAACAACCCAACATGTACCCGCCACCACCGGCATGCCGATGGCTCCCCAGGCCGCCAGCCACAGCGCCCAGCCCCATCCCCTGACCCACTACCAGATCATCCGCCGCAATGGCGCGGTGGTTCCGTTTGAGCCGAACAAGATCGCCGTGGCGATGATGAAGGCCTTTCTTGCGGTGCACGGCACCCAGGGCGCGGCATCGGCCAGCGTGCGGGAAACCGTGGACGGCCTGACCCAGGCCGTGATGCGCGCGCTGATGCGCTCGCGCCCGGGCGGCGGCACCTTTCATATAGAAGACGTGCAGGACCAGGTCGAGCTGGGCCTGATGCGCGGCGGCCACCATGAAATCGCCCGTGCTTATGTGCTGTACCGCGAAAAGCGCACGCAGGAACGTGCGCGCCAGCCGCAGGCACCGGTTTCCCAGGCGCCGCAGCTGCATGTGCTCGACGGCGGAAAAAAGGTCACGCTGGACATCGGCAAGCTGCAGGGCCTGATTGAGGCTTCCTGCGCCGGTCTGGGCGCCGACATCAAGCCCGACCCGATCGTGGCCGAGACCATGCGCAACCTGTACGACGGCGTGCCCATCGACGAGGTCTACAAGGCCTCGATCCTGGCGGCCCGTACGCTGATCGAAAAAGATCCCGACTACACCTACGCCACCGCGCGCCTGCTGCTGCACACCATCCGCCGCGAAGTGCTGGGCGAGGAAGTGGTCCAGGAAGAGATGGGCACGCGTTACGCCGAGTATTTCCCCCAGTTCATCGCCAAGGGCGTGCAGAACGAGCTGCTGGACGAAAAACTGCTGCAGTTCGACCTGGAGCGCCTGGGCGCAGCGCTCAAGCCCGAGCGCGACCTGAAATTCGACTACCTCGGCCTGCAGACCCTGTTCGACCGCTACTTCCTGCACGTGCGCAAGCAGCGCATCGAGCTGCCGCAGGCGTTTTTCATGCGCGTGGCCATGGGCCTTTCGCTCGACGAGATCGACCGCGAGGCGCGCGCCATCGAGTTCTACGAAATCATGTCCTCCTTCGACTTCATGTCGAGCACGCCGACGCTGTTCAACGCCGGCACGCTGCGCTCGCAGCTGTCGTCGTGTTACCTGACCACGGTGGCTGACGACCTGGGCGGCATCTACGATGCCATCAAGGAAAACGCGCTGCTGTCGAAGTTCGCCGGCGGCCTGGGCAACGACTGGACACCGGTTCGCGCGCTGGGCGCCCACATCAAGGGCACCAACGGCGAATCGCAAGGCGTTGTGCCTTTCCTGAAAGTCGTCAACGACACCGCCGTGGCGGTCAACCAGGGCGGCAAGCGCAAGGGCGCGGTCTGCGCCTACCTGGAAACCTGGCACCTGGACATCGAGGAGTTCCTGGAGTTGCGCAAGAACACCGGCGACGACCGCCGCCGCACGCACGACATGAACACTGCCAACTGGATCCCCGACCTGTTCATGCGCCGCGTGATGGAAAAAGGCAGCTGGACCCTGTTTTCGCCATCGGACACGCCGGACCTGCACGACAAGTTCGGTGACGAGTTTGAAAAGGCCTATGTCGCCTACGAAGCCCGTGCCGAACGCGGCGAGATCAAGCCGGCGCGCAAGCTGCAGGCCGTCGACATGTGGCGCAAGATGCTGTCGATGCTGTTCGAGACCGGCCATCCCTGGATCACCTTCAAGGACGCCTGCAATGTGCGCTCGCCGCAGCAGCACGCCGGTGTGGTGCACTCGTCCAACCTGTGCACCGAGATCACGCTCAACACCAGCGACACCGAAACCGCGGTCTGCAACCTCGGCTCGGTCAACCTGGTCCAGCACCTGAAAGACGGCGCGGTCGACCACGAAAAACTCAAGCGGACCATCACCACGGCCATGCGCATGCTGGACAACGTGATCGACATCAACTACTACGCGGTCAAGAAGGCGCGTGACTCCAACATGCGCCATCGCCCGGTGGGCCTGGGCATCATGGGTTTCCAGGACTGCCTGTACGAGCTGCGCATTCCCTACGCCTCGGACGCGGCCGTCGAGTTCGCCGACAAGTCCATGGAAGCCGTCTGCTACCACGCCTACTGGGCTTCGACCGAGCTGGCCAAAGAACGCGGCAAATACACCAGCTACAAGGGCTCGCTGTGGGACCAGGGCATCCTGCCGCTGGACACGCTGGACCTGCTGGCCAAACAACGCGGCGGTTACCTTGAAGTCGACCGTTCGGCCACGCTGGACTGGGATGCGCTGCGCCAGAAAATCGCCGCCGACGGCATGCGCAATTCCAATTGCGTGGCGATCGCACCGACCGCAACCATCTCCAACATCATCGGCGTGGACGCCTGCATAGAGCCCTGCTTCGGCAATCTGTCGGTCAAGTCCAACCTGTCCGGCGAGTTCACGGTCATCAACCACTACCTGGTGCGTGACCTCAAGCGCCTGGGACTGTGGGACGACGTGATGGTGGTGGACCTCAAGCACTTCGACGGATCGCTGCGCCCCATCGACCGGGTGCCGCAGGACATCAAGGCGCTGTACGCCACCGCCTTCGAGGTCGACGCGACCTGGCTGGTCGAGGCCGCCTCGCGCCGCCAGAAGTGGATCGACCAGGCGCAGTCGCTCAACATCTACATGGCCGGCGCGTCGGGCAAGAAGCTCGACGACACCTACAAGCTGGCCTGGTTGCGCGGCCTGAAGACGACCTACTACCTGCGCACCATGAGCGCCACGCACGCGGAAAAATCCACCGTGAAAGCCGGCAAGATGAATGCGGTCGCATCGGGCAACACCAGCGACACCGGCAGCATGAATGCACTCGACGCGGCTGCGGCCACGGCGCAGGCGCAGATGGATGCATCACCGGCGACCGACATCAAGTTCTGCGCGATCGATGATCCAGGTTGCGAGGCTTGCCAATAACAAAACGCATCGCGCGCCGGAAAAATCCGGTGCGCGATTCGATGTAATTGAGCAACACTAATTTATAGCGATGTGAATGAACACTTTTCATTTTGTATCGCTGCTTTCATAATCCAACTTATTGGAAACATCTATGTTGACCTGGGACGAAGAAGCCAAACCATCGTTGCAAAAATCTTTGACCAGCGGCTTGCCTGAAGGCCGCTCGATGGAGCTTCCGCCTCTTTCTTCCGTGCAGCCTCAAGCCGCGACCCGCATGCTTGACGACAGCGCACTGACCACCGCACAGACCCGCGCCGCCGCAGCGCCGGTTGCCGCCGTCGCCCCCACGGCGCACCGCGTCAAGGCCGCCGACAAGCGCATCATCAACGGCCAGACCGACGTGAACCAGCTGGTGCCGTTCAAGTACAAATGGGCCTGGGAAAAATACCTGGCCAGCTGCGCCAACCACTGGATGCCGCAGGAAGTCAACATGACGCGCGACATCGCCTTGTGGAAGGACCCGAACGGCCTGACCGAAGACGAGCGCCGCCTGGTCAAGCGCAACCTGGGGTTCTTTGTCACCGCCGATTCGCTGGCCGCCAACAACATCGTGCTGGGCACCTACCGCCACATCACGGCGCCGGAGTGCCGCCAGTTCCTGCTACGCCAGGCCTTCGAGGAAGCCATCCACACCCACGCCTACCAGTACATCACCGAGTCGCTGGGCCTGGACGAAAGCGAGATCTTCAACGCCTACAACGAGGTGCAGTCGATCAAGGACAAGGACCAGTTCCTGATTCCTTTCATCGATGCGATCTCTGACCCCAACTTCAGGACCGGCACCCAGGAATCCGACCAGACCCTGCTCAAGTCGCTGATCGTGTTTGCCTGCCTGATGGAAGGCCTGTTCTTCTACGTCGGCTTCACCCAGATCCTGGCGCTGGGCCGGCAGAACAAGATGACCGGCGCGGCCGAGCAGTACCAGTACATCCTGCGCGACGAGTCCATGCACTGCAACTTCGGCATCGACCTGATCAACCAGCTCAAGCTGGAAAACCCGCTGCTCTGGACCGCCGACTTCAAGGCCGAGATCAAGGCCCTGTTCCTCAAGGCGGTAGAACTCGAATACCGCTACGCCGAAGACACCATGCCGCGCGGCGTGCTGGGCCTGAACGCCTCCATGTTCAAGGGCTACCTGCGCTACATTGCCAATCGCCGCGCCACGCAGATCGGCCTGGAGACGCTGTTCCCGAACGAGGAAAACCCGTTCCCGTGGATGAGCGAGATGATCGACCTGAAAAAGGAACGCAACTTTTTTGAAACCCGCGTGATCGAGTACCAGTCCGGTGGTGCTCTTTCCTGGGATTGAAGCTGCAACACACAATGATTTCAAGAATTGCAATGACCAGCGACGCTGCCGAAGAGTGCGCGTTGGGCTTTGCTCCTGTGTTCGCGGCGCTGGGCACGGTTTATCCGTCCGCCCAACGCCGTGAATCGCTTCGCGTACTCCAACCGTGAAGTGCTCTTTGCAATGTGATCAAGGAGAAAACTATGGCAACTGCGAAAAAATCTGCGGCTAAAAAAGCTGCTCCGAAGAAAGCCCCTGCGAAAAAAGTAGCGGCTAAAAAAGCGCCTGCTAAAAAAGTAGCAGCGAAAAAAGCCCCGGCCAAAAAAGCGCCAGCGAAAAAAGTAGCAGCTAAAAAAGCTCCTGCGAAAAAAGCGCCAGCGAAAAAAGCCCCGGCCAAGAAAGTAGCGGCCAAAAAGCCAGCTGCGAAAAAAGCAGCAGCGAAAAAGCCTGCGGCGAAAAAAGTAGCGAAGAAAGCACCAGCGAAGAAAGCTGCTGCCAAGAAACCCGCTGCCAAGAAGCCTGCAGCCAAGAAAGCAGCGAAAAAGCCCGCTGCGAAGAAAGCCGCGAAAAAACCCGCTGCCAAAGCACCCGCTGCTCCGGCTGCCCCTGCGGCTCAGACGACTCTGAACCCGCAGGCTGCCTGGCCGTTTCCGACAGCCAGCAAGCCCTAAGCAACAAGGTAGTTTTGCTTGAAGCCCGGCATCGCAAGATGCCGGGCTTTTTCTTTGGGGGAAAACTGCGCGGCATGGGCCGCGCCGATCGCTATCGAATCAATAGCGGCGCGCTTGCCGGACGGGGGCTAGAGCCCGGTTTGTTCAGTACCCAGGGTGTAGTTCTGGCCGCCCCGGAAGGCGATCTTGTGGGCGCCGACACGGTTGCCGAGTTCTGCGCAACGCACCAGCGGCCAGCCTTTTTCCAGGCCGAACAGCAGGGCGCCTCGGAAGGCATCGCCGCAGCCGGTCGGGTCCACCACCTCCGTGGCCAGCACCGGCGCCACCAGGGTTTTTTCGCCGTCTACCCAGACCTCGCAGCCATGGGCGCCCAGCGTGACCACCAGGCCCTGCACCCGCTTCGATATCTCGGCGCAGGACAGGCCGGTGCGGTCGCACAGCAATTTGGCTTCGTAATCATTGACCGTGACCCAGGTGGCCAGCTCGACGAAATGCGCCAGGTCCTTGCCGTCAAACATGGGCAGGCCCTGGCCCGGATCGAAGACGAAGGGAATGCCCGCGGCCTTGAACTGTTCGGCGTGCTGCAGCATGGCGTCGCGCCCGTCCGGCGAGATGATGCCGATCAGGATGTCGGCGCGCGACGTGATTTTTGTGGTGTGTGCCTGGCCCATGGCGCCCGGGTGAAAGGCCGTGATCTGGTTGTTGTCGCGGTCGGTCATGATCATGGCCTGCGCCGTGTAGGCATCGGGCACTTCGCGGACGAATTCCGTGCTGATGCCCAGCGTGTCCAGGCGCGCCACATACTCGGCGCCGTCGCTGCCGACCGTGGCCATGGGCAGGGGGGTGCCACCGAGTTGCTTCAAGCTGTAGGCAATGTTGCCGGCGCAGCCGCCGAACTCGCGGCGCAGGGCGGGCACCAGGAAGGACACATTGAGGATGTGCAACTGGTCGGGCAGGATCTGCTCGGCAAAGCGGCCCTCGAAGCTCATGATGGTGTCAAAGGCCAGGGAACCACAAATTACTGCAGGCATGGAGTCTCGATCAGGGCTTGTTCACACTATTTAAGCAAGTGCGAACGTGGTTAAAAAAGCGCCAATCTAGGCGCGCGACGACGCTCAGCCTGGACGGCTGAGCTAGGAGTGCAACAACGAGTGGCGTTGTTTTAACCCCGTTCCCTCCGGGTTGCGGCCAAAAAGGCCATGCGCAGTGTTGCAAAGCCTTGCCGGGCGCCAGCCCGGCTGCATTTTGCGCCTCGCGCATGACCTTTTTGACTCGCAACGCATCTTGCATAAATAGTGCGAACAAGCCCTGGTCAGGGATAAAAAGCAAGAACGCGGTAGCCGGCAATCCGCAGGGGTGCGGACGGCCTGGGCGAAGCTGCAGGGGTACTGGCAGCAGCCTGGGGCGCTGCTGCAGGATTGGAAACGGCAATCGCCGCCAGGCCGGAGAACTCCGCACCGGCGGCCAGTGTGGCCGCGTCGGCGCCGAGTTCGCCCGGTGTCAGCACCCGGCGCAGCAGCGCCTGGTCCTGGCTGTCGGTCAGGGTCAGTTCCAGCGAAGGCATGGCCAGTGGCACGCTGCCCTTGTTCTTGATCACCACCTTGAGGCGATAGGCATCGGGGGCGAGTTTGTTGAAGGAGGAACTGTCGATCACGATGGCTTCGATCTGCCGCAGCGGCCCGATCTCGCAACCGACGTAGCCGCACAGTGCCTGCAATCCCTGGTGCAGACCGGGTTGGCGCACCGCCAGTGCATCCCGCTGGAACAGCGCGACCTGCAGCACCAGGCCTGTCAACAGCAGCAGGGCGGCGCCGCCCAGCGACCAGCGCATCACGGGCCGGCGCCAGAAGGCCTGGCGCCTGGCATCACGCACAAACGACACATCCTGCACGGCGGCTTGCTGCGCGGCGGTCTCGCTGGCGTGACTTTCCGCCTGCAGCTCGCGCGCCGGCGCATCGGGCGGCACATAGACATCGGGGCTCACCGACGAGGCGAACACCTCGGCGGCCAGGTCGGGCGGCATGGACACCTGGACTTCCGGCACGGACAGCGCCGGCGCTGGCGGCTCGGTGGGGGCGGCGGCTTTTGCGGTGTCCGGCGCCACCAGCAGGGTGGACAGGGCCGCTACCGTCTCCGCGGCCGGCTCGGGCGCAGTTGGCGCGACATCGGCGGGAGCGGGGGGTGGGGGAGGAACAGGCAATTCGCGCGGCTGCAGGTGAGCGGCGGCATCAAAAACATCCGAGCACTGGCCACAACGCACCCAGCCCTGGGAAATCTTGAGCTGGTCGGCCACGACTTTGAACATCGTGCCGCAAGCGGGACAGCGCGTAATCAGGCTCATGTGGGCCGTATTGTACGGGGGCGCTACACCCGGAACTCAAGCGCCGCGCGGGAACAGCTGCCGGCTCAAAGCCGGGCAGTCATCAGGATCCAGCCGTCTTCCTGGTCAGAGACCTGCAGCTGCGCATGCGGCGCATAGGCGGCCTCGAGTTCGTCGGCCTGCCGCTCCAGGATGCCGGCCAGCACCAGCGATCCGCCGGGCGCCACCCGCGAACACAGCAGCGGCGCCAGCACTTTGAGCGGCGTCGCCAGGATGTTGGCCAGCACCGTCTGGTACACGCCATCGACCCTGTCAGGCAGCCCGGCATTCAAACTGACGTGGTTGGCTTCGGCATTGGCCAGGGTCGACTGGACCGCAGCCTCGTCGATATCCAGCGCGTCGATGCCCTCCGCGCCGAATTTGGCGGCACCGATGGCGAGAATGCCCGAACCGCAGCCGTAGTCGAGGACCCGACCCAGAGGCATGCGCCGGGGAGCCACATCCGGTGAGACGGAATTTTCCGACGGGCCGCCCCTAGGAAAATTAGCCCCCTCGGGGGGCAGCGAGGACACGCCAGTGCCGAGCGTGGGGGCACCAGCGATCCAGCGCAGGCACATGCGTGTGGTCGGGTGCGTGCCGGTGCCGAAGGCCAGGCCCGGATCGAGCCGGATCACCTGTGTGGCTTGCGCCGGCGGCTCGTGCCAGGTTGGCACGATCCAGAATGTGGGTGTGATTTCGACCGGCGCAAACTGCGATTGCGTCAGCCGCACCCAGTCCTGCTCGGGAACCGGCTGCACGGCCACCACCTGGCAGCCTTCGAAAAAATCCTGGGCCGACAGCAGGGCCGCTGCATCGCGTGCCAGCGCCTCGCTGTCAAACAGCGACACCACGCGCGAGCGCTCCCAGCCGGCCTGGGGTGGCGGCATGCCGGGCTCGCCGAACAGCGCCTGCTCGGCATCGGTGTGCGCATCGGCGTCCTCCACCGATACGCTGAGCGCATCCAGCGCGTCGAGCGCATCGCTGAGTGCCTCGACCTGCGCCACCGGCGCCAGCAAAATCAGTTCAAACATAGGTCTCACCCCGACTTGGTTCAGGCAGGGGCTGCCGATCCGGCTGGGCCGGGCCGCAGGCGCAGTGCCTCTTTTTCACAGTAGCAGGGGCAGCGTGCGGCCGCAGGCTCGCAGTGCGCGAACGTGGGGGCACTATCTGTCCCGTTTTGACAACCACTCTTCCAGGTAGTGGATGTTGGTGCCGCCGTCCATGAACTTGGCGTCCACCATCAGCTCGCGGTGCAGCGGGATGTTGGTGTTGATGCCTTCGACCACGGTTTCGGCCAGCGCCGTGCGCATGCGGGCCAGCGCCTGCTCGCGCGTGTCGCCGTGAACAATGATCTTGCCGATCATCGAGTCGTAGTTCGGCGGCACGAAATAATTCGCGTAGATGTGCGAATCCACCCGCACGCCCGGACCGCCCGGTGTGTGCCAGGTGGTGATGCGCCCCGGCGAAGGGGTGAACTTGTAGGGGTCTTCGGCGTTGATGCGGCACTCGATCGCATGGCCCTTGATCTGGATGTCGCGCTGGGCGAAGGGCAGCTTTTCGTTGGCTGCGACCATGATCTGGGTTTTCACGATGTCCACACCGGTGATCCACTCGGTCACCGGGTGTTCGACCTGCACGCGGGTGTTCATCTCGATGAAATAGAACTCGCCGTTCTCGTAGAGGAACTCGAAGGTGCCGGCACCGCGGTAGCCGATTTTTTTCACGGCCGCCACGCAGCGCTCGCCGATACGCTCGATCAGCTTGCGCGGGATGCCCGGCGCCGGGCCTTCCTCGATGACTTTCTGGTGGCGGCGCTGCATGGAGCAGTCGCGCTCGCCCAGCCAGACCGCGTTCTTGTGCTGGTCGGCCAGGATCTGGATTTCAATGTGGCGCGGGTTCTGCAGGAATTTCTCCATGTAGACCTCGGGATTGCCGAAGGCCGCGCCGGCTTCGGCCTTGGTGGTCTGCACCGCATGCAGCAGCGCCGCCTCGGTGTGCACCACACGCATGCCGCGCCCGCCGCCGCCGCCGGCCGCCTTGATGATGACCGGGTAACCGACCTGCTTGGCGGTGCGCTTGATGATCACCGCATCGTCCGGCAATGCGCCTTCGGAGCCGGGCACGCAGGGCACGCCGGCCTTGATCATGGTCTGTTTGGCCGAGACCTTGTCGCCCATGATGCGGATGGATTCGGGCGTCGGGCCGATGAACTTGAAGCCGCTTTTTTCCACGCGCTCGGCAAAATCGGCGTTTTCGCTGAGGAAGCCGTAGCCGGGGTGGATGGCTTCGGCGTCGGTGACCTCGGCGGCCGAGATGATGGCCGGCATGTTGAGGTAACTCAGCCCCGAGGGCGCCGGGCCGATGCAGACCGACTCGTCGGCCAGCTTGATGTATTTGGCCTCGCGGTCGGCCTCCGAGTAGACCATCACGGCCTTGACGCCCAGTTCGCGGCAGGCGCGCTGGATCCGCAGGGCGATTTCGCCGCGGTTGGCAATCAGTATCTTTTTGAACATGCGGCGATCACTCGATCATGAACAGGGGCTGCCCGTATTCCACCGCCTGGCCGTTCTCGCACAGGATGCGGGTGATGGTGCCGGATTTGTCGGCTTCGATCTCGTTGAGGATTTTCATGGCCTCGATGATGCAGATGGTCTCGCCTTCCTTGACCTGGCTGCCGACTTCCACAAAGGCCTTGGCCCCGGGGCTGGCGGAGCGGTAAAAGGTGCCCACCATGGGGGACTTGACGGCGTGGCCGGCCGGCGCCGCAGCGGCGTCGGCGGCCACCGGGGCAGCAGCTGCGACTGGCGCAGCTGCCAGCGGCGCCGGGGCCATGGCCGGCTGCTGCATCATCACCTGGGGCGCGCCGCCGGATTTGACGATACGCACCTTGCCTTCGGCTTCGGTGATTTCGAGTTCGGACACATTGGACTCCGAGACAAGGTCGATCAGGGTCTTGAGTTTTCTTAAATCCATGGGAAGCTCCAACGACGGCGGACAGGTGATGCCAAGCAGGGGCGATTTGTGCCTAAGCTCTGCTTTTTACACCTTTTAGCGCCTAAAAATCATTTAAATTTTATGAATCCGGTTCCAGGCCCGGTTGGGAAGCGCGAAGTCTAACCGATCTGCAGGGCGGTTTGAGGGAAACCGCCAGGAATGCCGTGGCAAGGTCATCCTGAAGCCACTATGCATGACCCAAAGTCGTGCAAAATTTGTTAACAGTCGTCAAGTGGCATCAATGGCTGCGAATTCCAATTCCTGAAAGAGAGGTTTTCAAATCATGGGCAAGGCAACCATCAGCTGAGCTGCGCCCACTGGGCCAGATCTTCGGCCGAGACCTGGCCGCTTTTGCGGTGCAGCAGTTTTCCCGAAGCGCCGAACACCACGGTAAACGGCAGGCCGCCGGCGAGGTTGCCTAGCGACTTGCTGAGCTCGGTGCCCTGCAGCCCGGCCATCACCACCGGAAAACTGAGGGGTTTGCGCTGCAGCCAGGTCCGTACCGCGCTCGGCTGATCAACCGCCAGCCCCAGCACCTGCCAGTTGCTGGCCCGGTTGTCGGTGTGGAAGCGGTCGAGCAGCGGCAGCTCTTCCACGCACGGCGGGCACCAGGTGGCCCAGAAATTCACCAGCAGGGGTTTGCCGGCAAAACCCGCCATCGGCAGCGGCGTGCCCTCGGGGGTATCGAAACTTTGCTGCCAGAAGGCCTGCTGCGCCGGCTTGGCCGCCGCAGCGCCGTCGCCGTGCGGCCGGATCTGCCACCAGGCCACGCCGGCGCCGGCCAACGCGGCCGCGGCGGCCGTGCCTGCGTACATCAGTTGTCTGCGTTTCAAGAAGAGGACTCCGGGGGGAACATCAGCAATTTTTGCACGTCTGCGAGGTCCCCACGCGGTTTGCGGCCTTTGCCGTCGGGCCGCAAGGCACCGCGCAGGTCGTTGTGGTCGTACACCAGCAGGTGCACACCGACCGGTTCTCCCAGACCCGGGCAGAAACTGCTCAGGCTCAGCGCTTCGACCTTGTCGCCGGTGAAGCCGGTCACCGTGCGCGGCTCGTAATCCACCTGGTGGTCGATCAGCGCAATTTCCGCCGATTTGGAGTCGTCGCAGAACAGCTGGATATAGATGTCGGACAGCCGCGTGGCCGTGCCGTGCCAGACCGCGCCGCCCAGGTGCGGGCGAAACGCCACCAGACGCTGCATCCAGGTCAGGGCCAGCGCGCGCAGCGCTGCCAGTTCCAGCGGCTGGGTATCGGCGCAAAAAATCGCGATGTATTCCAGCACCGCGTCTTCCACCTCGTCATTGCCGGGCAATTCGGTGCGCGCAGGCAGGCCCATCTGTTTGACGGCACGGTGTTTGGCCGGGCCGTATTCCAGGCCTTCCTCGACGATGAGGGCGGCGGCGGCGGCGGCAATTTCCAGTTTCAGGGTGGTCGGATTCACGATGGGCGGGGCGGGAGCGAGCCTGTGACTCTACAGGCATGGCGCTGCCGGTTCGCCGGAAAATTTGCAATCCCACGCCCGGCGTGCTGGAAAGCTATCAAATTCATAGCTATTGACGCTTGATGGACATGGGCTGGGGGCTGATTTGATCCAGAAGTACCGGCCAGTTCTCTAGAATACCCCGCATGCACATACATATCCTCGGAATCTGCGGCACCTTCATGGGCGGGCTGGCGGCGCTGGCGCGCGAAGCCGGCCACACCGTCACCGGCTGCGACAGCGGTGTCTACCCGCCCATGAGCGAGCAGTTGCGCGCGCTCGGTATCGAGCTGGTCGAAGGTTTCGATGCCGGGCAACTGGCCTTGCAGCCCGACATGTTTGTGGTCGGCAACGTGGTCTCCCGCGCCCGCGATGCCGGGGGCCAGCCGAAATTTCCCTTGATGGAGGCGATTCTCGACGCCGGCCTGCCTTACACCAGCGGCCCGCAATGGCTGGCCGAACATGTGCTGCAGGGCCGCCACGTGCTGGCAGTGGCCGGCACCCACGGCAAAACCACCACCACCTCCATGCTGGCCTGGATCCTGGACCACGCCGGCCTGCAGCCCGGCTTCCTGGTCGGCGGTGTGCCGCTGAACTTCGGCCTGTCGGCCCGGCTGGGCGGCGGCAACACCTTCGTCATCGAAGCGGATGAGTACGACACCGCGTTTTTCGACAAGCGCAGCAAGTTTGTTCACTACCGGCCGCGCACCGCGCTGCTGAACAACCTCGAGTTCGACCACGCCGACATCTTCGATGACCTGGCCGCGATCGAGCGGCAGTTCCACCACCTGGTGCGCACCGTGCCCGCGTCGGGCCGCCTCGTGGTCAATGCCGATGAAGCCAGCCTGGCCCGGGTGCTGGCCCAGGGCTGCTGGAGCGAGCAGGTCCTTTTTGGGAAAACCACGGCCAAGGGCTTTGCGGCGCGCGGCGAGCCGCACGACTTCGAGGTCCTGAAAAACGGCCAGCCGGTCGCGCGTGTCGAATGGGCCATCAGCGGCGTGCACAACCAGCTCAATGCGCTGGCCGCCATGGCCGCTGCCGAACATGTGGGCGTGGCGCCCGCGCAGGCCGCCGGGGCGCTGGCCTCGTTCCAGAACGTCAAGCGGCGCATGGAAGTGCGCGGCGTGCTGCAGCGCAGCGGCGGCGCCATCACCGTTTACGACGACTTTGCGCATCACCCGACCGCCATCCACACCACCGTCGACGGCTTGCGCCGCCAGCTCGATGCCGCCGGCAAACAGGGCGAACGCATCCTGGCGATCTTCGAGCCGCGCAGCAACACCATGAAACTCGGCACCATGACGGCGCAGCTGCCCTGGAGCCTGGAGCAGGCGGACCTGGCGTTTTGCCATGCGGGCGGGCTGGACTGGGATGCCCGCACCGCCCTGGCGCCCATGGGCGCGCGCGCGCAGGTGGCCGACACCCTGGAGGCGCTGCTGGCCCAGGTGCAGGCGGCAGCCCGCCCCGGCGACCACTTGCTGTGCATGAGCAACGGCGGTTTCGGCGGCATCCACACGCGGCTGCTGGACACGCTGCGGACCGCCTGACGCTATTGATTCGATAGCTGGCTACGCACGTCCGGCGTGGGCTGGAGTCCGAAAAGGCTTGAAATTCAGTAGCTGAGGCTCATCGCCGCCACATCGATGTGCACCACCGGCTTGGCCAGCGCCGCGCTGACCGCACGCGCAAAGGCCTGGGCCCAGGCGGGGTCGGCAAAGCGGGCCCGGCCGGCGGCCTGCGCCACCACCAGCACCTTGTCGGCTGTCAGCAGTTTGCCGGTGGGCCGCAGCGGCTCGCAATCCATCCCGGTGAACTGCTCATCCAGCCAGATTCTGGCCAGGTCGTGCGGCAGGGGCTGGACTTCCTCCAGGTCGACGCGGATGGGCGGGGCGTTTTTGAACGACACGGTGACTTCGCTGCGCATGGGGTCCTCGCTGGAGAAATACGGCAGGCCCCAGCTTGGGCGCAGCCGGCCCGGCTGGCAATCGGCTGAAACCCGGGCGCCGGACCGTGCTTATTTGCGCCCGAGCTGTGCGGGTGCTGTCAGATCCATGGGCACAACACGCGGCTGGCCGGGCGTGCCTGGCGGCTGGGCAGCCGCCTTCAGCGCCGCGGCGTCGGCAGCGCTGCCGGCGGTCACGTCGAGGTTGCCGAAGCTGCCGGTGCCGGCCTTGTCCGGCGTGGTGGTGATCGAGCCGGCGAAATACAGGCTGGCCAGGTCGCGCGTGAGCTGCGCCGGGGACAGGCCGGTGCGCTGCTGCAGCCGGTCAAAGGTGCTGATCTCCTGCGACAGGGCGCGCAGCAGCAGCAGCTGCGAGTCGCGCAGCCAGCGCAGCGGCACGTCGGGGGCGCGCCGGAAATACACCGGTTTGTTGCGGTAACGCGGTGGCAGCACATCGCGGCGGGTGCGCTGTGCGTAGACCCAGCGCAACTGCGCCAGGCTGTTCGGCAGGAAATGCTCCGGCACGCCGCGCGCCGCCAGCGGACGCCGGTCCCAGCGCGCCAGCTCGAAATCCTGCGGTTCAGCGGTCGGCGAAATGCCGATGCGCCATTCGTGGAAATCCATCACGGCCAGCAGGGCCCCCTTGTGGCTGACCTGGTAGATGCCGGGCAGCAGCTGGCTTTCACGCGCAATCAGCTGCCCGCCCAGCACGAACTGGCAGCACAGGGACCGCAGGCGGGCCTCGAGTTGCTGCAGCACCTGGTGCACGCTGGGCGCCGAAGCCGGATCGAAGGTGTACATGGGATCGAGGTTGCCCGATGCCAGCGGCAGCGAGAACGCGATCGGGCGGTCGACTTCCGCCAGGTTGAGCTGCAGCGCCCGTTCGGTCGGGCGGCCAGCCAGCACTTTCAGGGTGTCGGCGCTGAGCAGCCGGCTTTTTTCGCCGCTGACCAGCCAGGCATCGGCCTCTGAAAAAGTGCCGACCTGCCACGCGGCCAGCCCCTTGGGCAGCTGTGCCAGCAGCAGGTCGAGATGTCTGCTTTGTTCCGGTGTGAAACCGGCCAGGCCCAACCAGAGAACAGGCTGCTCAAGAGACATGGGGCATTTTTGGACGAAGGGAGTGGGAAACGTGTGGCGTTGACGAGGTGCAACAATACGTAACCAAACTGTAACCCGTTCTGTTCAACCCGGCACCCCCCAAATGGGGGAGACGGGCGGAAACGCCACACTTCCTAACGCGCGCGACGGGTCTTGACGGCCTCCGACAACACATCGAGCACCGTCAGTGAATCGTCCCAGCCGAGGCAGGCGTCGGTGATGCTCTGGCCGTAGTCGAGGGCCTTGGCGTCGTCCTTGCCGGGCGTGAACTTCTGCGCGCCGGCCTTAAGGTGGCTTTCCACCATCAGGCCGAACACCTGGCGTGATCCGCCGGCCACCTGGCTGGCGATCTCGCGCGCCACATCACGCTGCTTTTCGTGCTGCTTGGAGCTGTTGGCATGGCTGCAATCGACCATCAGCGTGGCCGGCAGTTTCGACGCCTCGAGCTCCTTGCAGGCCGCGGCCACGCTGGCGGCGTCGTAGTTGGGCGCCTTGCCGCCGCGCAGGATCACGTGGCAGTCCTTGTTGCCGTTGGTCTGCACAATCGCCACCTGGCCGTTCTTGTGCACCGACAGGAAGTGGTGGCCGCGCGCCGCCGCCTGGATCGCGTCCGTGGCGATGCGGATGTTGCCGTCGGTGCCGTTCTTGAAGCCGATGGGCGCCGACAGGCCTGAGGCAAGTTCGCGGTGCACCTGGCTTTCGGTGGTGCGCGCGCCTATCGCGCCCCAGGCGATCAGGTCGCCGATGTATTGCGGCGAGATCACGTCGAGGAACTCGCTGCCGGCCGGCAGGCCCAGGCGGTTGATGTCGATCAGCAGCTGGCGCGCGATGCGCAGGCCCTCGTCGATGCGGAAGGTCTCATCGAGGTAGGGATCGTTGATCAGGCCTTTCCAGCCGACCGTGGTGCGCGGCTTTTCGAAGTAGACGCGCATCACGATTTCCAGCGTGCCGGCGTATTTTTTGCGCTGCTCGGCCAGCCGGCGCGCGTACTCGAGCGCGGCGGCCGGGTCGTGGATGGAGCAGGGCCCGATCACCACCAGCAGGCGGTCGTCGGTGCCGGCCATGATGTTGTGGATGTCGCGGCGGGTCTTGCCGATCAGCGTTTCTACGGGCGTGCCGCTGATCGGGAAAAACCGGATCAGGTGTTCAGGAGGTGGAAGCACGGTGATGTCCTTGATGCGTTCGTCGTCGGTCTGGCTGGTTTTTTCGACGCTCGCATACCAGCTGTCGCTGGTTCGGGTGGCTGTGGCATTCATGGCTGGCTTCCTTCTGGGCTTTGAACAATTGATCGGTGCACGACGCAGGCAAAAAAAAACCGCCGGAGGTCCGGCGGTCTTTCAAGATTCTGTGGCGTATTTTTTCTGCTTACGCGAGGATCTCTCTACCGCCGGAGGCGCTTGAGAACCAAAAGTAGGCAAAATAAAATTTCGCGGAGGTCATGGCTGGAATGTAGCACAGCCTCTGGTGGCACCCGGGAATTGCGGCCGGCAGGCGCTGCCGCCGTGGGGAGCACGCCACAGACCGGTGCCCCCAGGTCCGTTCAACGGCGCAGCCGTACCCACCAGCTGCGGGCGCGTTCCACCCGGGTGGGATCCAGCGCACCCGATGCGGATTCCGCAGGCGCCTGGTTGCTCAGTTGCTCGTACATGTCGATGAGCAGCATGCCCTCGCCCAGTGTGCGCCAGGCGACCAGCTCGAAATCATCCAGCGGGATGTCCTGCGGGGAGCGTTCAGCCGCCGCTTCGGGCTGGCTGGCCGGCAGCAACCACTGGCCAATCAGCACCCGGAAGTTGTTCAGCGCGGCCAGGTAGGCCGCGTATTCGTAGAGGCCGCGCCAGACCGGGCTCAGGCCGATCACCAGCGCCCGGTGTTCGCGCAGCGTGGTCATCAGGTCCATCAGCAGGGGCGCGGCTTCGACCGGCCCGGCGGCCAGCTTCAGGCGCGACAGCACCGCCTCGATGCTGACCGACAGCACGCCCATGCCCTCGGCCAGTTGCAGCGACTCCTCGTCGGCCATGGCCGAACGCAGGAACTGGCTCAGTTCACCGAAGCTCTGGATGCTGGGAAGCTGGGTCGAGGCATCGATCACCAGCCGGGAGTTCATGGACGCCCCCTGAAGCGGCCTTTGGCCGCCTCCCCCCACTGGGGGGCGATGCTGGCGGCCCGGCAAAGCCGGTTCCGCGGCATCCTGGAATGGTGCTTCTGTCGCATAGCCAGCCTATGCGGTGCCGCCCACCGTCAGGCCGTCGATACGCAGGGTCGGCTGGCCCACGCCCACCGGCACGCTCTGGCCTTCCTTGCCGCAGGTGCCGACACCGCTGTCGAGCTGCATGTCGTTGGCAATCATGGTGACGCGGGTCAGCGCGTCGGGGCCGTTGCCGACAATCGTCGCGCCCTTGACCGGGTAAAGGATCTTGCCGTTTTCGACCCAGAAGGCCTCGCTGGCAGAAAACACGAACTTGCCGGAGGTGATGTCGACCTGCCCGCCGCCGAAGTTGGTCGCGTACAGGCCCTTCTTGATGCTGGCGACAATTTCTTCCGGCGCCTTGTCGCCGCCCAGCATGTAGGTGTTGGTCATGCGCGGCATCGGCACATGCGCATAACTCTCGCGGCGGCCATTGCCGGTGGGCTTGACGCCCGACAGGCGCGCATTGAGCGAGTCCTGGATGTAGCCCTTGAGGATGCCGTCCTCGATCAGCACATTGCGCTGGCTGGCATGGCCTTCGTCATCGACATTGAGCGAGCCGCGCCGGTCGGCAATCGTGCCGTCGTCGAGCACCGTGACACCCTTGGCCGCCACCCGTTCGCCGATGCGGCCGGAAAACGCGCTCGAGCCCTTGCGGTTGAAGTCGCCTTCCAGGCCGTGGCCGATGGCCTCGTGCAGCAGGATGCCGGGCCAGCCGGGGCCGAGCACCACGGTCATTTCGCCGGCCGGCGCCGGACGCGCCTCGAGGTTGGACAGCGCCGCAGTCACCGCGTCGTTGACATATTCATTGATCTGCGCCTCGTCGAAGTAAGCCAGGCCGAAACGCCCGCCGCCGCCGCCCGAGCCCATCTCGCGGCGGCTCACGCCGCCGACCTTTTTCTCGGCGATCACGGTGACCGACAGGCGCACCAGCGGCCGCACATCGGCGGCCAGCGTGCCGTCGGCGCGCGCCACCATCACCACGTCGTATTCGCTGGCGAGGCCCGCCATCACCTGCACGATGCGCGTATCCTTGCCCTTGGCGAGTTTTTCCACGCGCTCGAGCAACTGCACCTTGGCCGTGCTGCCCAGCGTGGCGATCGGGTCCATGTCGCGGTAGAGCGCGCGACCCGGTGCCACCTTGCGGGACGGCACCTTGACGCGCCCGGCGCGGGTCGCGGCCGAAATCGTGCGCACGGTGCGCGCCGCGTCGAGCAGGGAAGCCTCAGAAATGTCGTCGGAGTAGGCAAAGGCGGTTTTTTCGCCGCTGACGGCACGCACACCGACACCCTGGTCGATGCTGAAAGAGCCGGTCTTGACGATGCCTTCTTCCAGGCTCCAGCCTTCGCTGCGGGTGTACTGGAAATACAGGTCGGCGTCGTCCACTCCCCAGGAGGTGATTTCACCCAAAGCCCGCGACAGGTGCGCCTCGGTCAGCCCGAAGGGCGCGAGCAACAGTTTCTGCGCAATCGCGAGCCGCTGCGAGGTGGCGTCGGCAGTGGGCCGGGCACTGGAAGCGGAGGCGGACCGGCGGGCAGAAGACGGCGAGGATTTGAGTGAGGTCATGCGGTCATTGTAGGCAGTCCGCTCCCGCCCGTGCCCTGCGGGGCTTTCCCGCTCCAGGCCGCCTGGGGCGCCTGAAACCTGTCCTCAGCTCAGGTCGCTGGTGGTGGCGCCTGGCCCGTTGGTTTTGCACGATTCGATGCCGCTGTCCCGGGCGGAGGCGCTCGCGTACATCTGGCTTTGGCCGATCACCTGGTGGTTGGCGGCGCGCAGCGTGAAATAAGGCGAGCCGTCCTTGCCGTCCAGGCGCGCATACCGGGCATCGTCGGCGGCATTTTTCTTCACGGACTCAATGCCGGCGAGGGCGCCGGCTTTGGCGTCGTACATCTCGCTGGACAGGATGGTCTGGCCGTTGCCAGCCAGCAGCGAGAAGAAATACTGATCGCTTTTGGACTTCTTGAGTTCGAATTTTCCGGCCATGGTCATGCTCCTTCAGCTAAAAGCAGGGTTGAACCAACAGGAGAACCGCTTGTACCCCGCTGCCGGCCGGTGTGCAAGCGCGATCCGGTGACACCTTGCAACAGGCGGGCGGACCATCAGCGCGCCACGGAGGATTCGCCCTAGCTTTGGACCAGCCGCTTGGCCTTGGAGATCGACATCAATATCCCGACCGCCAGTCCCAGCGTCACCATGGCCGTGCCGCCGTAGCTGATGAAGGGCAGGGGCACACCGACCACCGGCAGGATGCCGCTGACCATGCCCATGTTGACAAAGGCGTAGGTGAAAAAGATCATGGTCACGGCCCCGGCGAGCAGGCGCGCAAACAGCGTGGGCGCCTCCAGCGCAATCACCAGACCGCGGAAGATCAGGAAGATGAAGGCCACGATCAGCGCGAGGTTGCCGACCAGGCCGAATTCCTCGGAGTAAGCCGCGAAGATGAAGTCGGTGGTGCGCTCGGGAATGAATTCCAGGTGGGTTTGTGTGCCCTGCATGAAGCCCTTGCCCAACAGCCCGCCCGAGCCGATGGCGATCATGCCCTGGATGATGTGAAAGCCCTTGCCCAGCGGATCGCGCGTCGGGTCCAGCAGCGTGCAGATGCGTTGCTGCTGATAGTCATGCAACACCGCCCAGCGCACGCCTTTTGCGCACAGTTCCGGCTCGAACCAGACCAGCATTCCGATGCCCACCCCGGCCAGCAGCACCGGCGGCAGGATCAGCTTCCAGCTCAGTCCGGCAAAAAAGATCACGGCCAGGCCCGCCGCCAGCACCAGCAGCGAGGTGCCCAGGTCGGGCTGCTTCATGATCAGGCCCACCGGCACCATCAGCAGCGCGCCGGCCACCAGGAAGTCCAGCGGGCGCAACTGTCCCTCGCGTTTCTGGAACCACCAGGCCAGCATCAGCGGCATGGCGATCTTCAGGATTTCGCTGGGCTGGATCACGATGCCCAGGTTGATCCAGCGTTTGGCGCCTTTTTTGGTGATGCCGAAAATCGCCACCGCGATCAGCAAGGCAACACCGGCGATGTAAAGCGGCACCGCAAACGCCATCAGGCGCTGCGGCGGGATCTGCGCCACCACAAACATGATGAAACCGGCAATCAGCATGTTGCGGCCGTGGTCGATAAAACGCGTGCCGTGGTCGAAACCCGACGAATACATGATCAGCAGCCCGGCACAGGCCAGCAGGAACACCGCAAACGCCAACAGGCCGTCAAAGCCCTGGAACATCGGGGCGGCGCGCTGGAAAACAGAGGGTTTGTCGAAAACGGCGGACATGAGGAGGGATTATCTGCCAGCTGGTGCTGGCGGGCTTCAGGAATTCAGTTAACCCGGCATCACGCTGCGTCCCCGGATTGTTCTTGACAGTAGGCGCAACTCCCCACTCCCAACCCCCCGCCCTTCCCTCGCCCCGCTGGGCGAGAGAAGGGAGCCTCATGTGGCCGCGTGCGCTGCGCTCGCGTGCA
>CALRTF020000029.1:0-26776 GCA_943370985.1 Paenacidovorax caeni | reverse complement strand
GAGCCCGAGGTGCCGAGCTGGCCCTTGCGGAACAACACGCGCATCTCCGGCGCGGTGCGGTTCAGGTTATCGGTCAGGCATTCGACCATGACCGGCACGCGGTGCGGCGCAAAACCTTCATAGATCACATGTTCGAAATGCACCGCGTCGCCCGTCAGGCCGGCGCCTTTCTTGATCGCGCGCTCCAGCGTGTCCTTGGGCATGGACACCTTGCGAGCCTGCTCGACCACCAGCCGCAGCCGCGCGTTGAGCGCCGGGTCGGCGCCGCTGCGTGCGGCCACCATGATTTCCTTGGCGAGTTTGCCGAAGACCTTGCCCTTGGCATTGGCCGCCAGCTCCTTGCCTTTTGCTTTCCACTGCGCGCCCATGCTTGAGATTCCTTGCTGTTGATGTCGGCCGGCCCTGCGCTGTCAGCGGCGGGGTGAGCCCGGGGGTCCTGTTTATACACCGCGGGCGCACGCCGGACCGCCTGGTCAGGGTCCGGCACATAGCGGCAGGCCGGCCCCGGATCGCGGCCGCTATGAAAGTCATAGCTGGCGAGGCTTGCCAGACAGGGGCTGCAGGCCATTCCTTGAGAAATCGCGGCGGCAGTCGCTGCATGCCGGTGCCAGGTCCTTGCGCGTGCGCCTACAGCAACATGCGCCGCCGGCGCTCCAAGGCAGCGGGCGCGCACGGCAAAAATACCGTTCATGGCCAGTGATGCAGCCTCCAGCCTCGATGCGCTCCCCGCAGCCGCCACGCGCCTCTGGCCGCGCCTGCGGCGCTGGCTGCTGCCGCTGTTCGCCGTGCTGGTGCTGGGCCTGCTGGTGTCGCACGCGCACAAGGTCGACTGGGCCGGCGCCTGGCAGGCGCTGCAGAAATATTCGCCATTGCTGCTGCTGGCGGTACTGGGCCTGGCAACGGCCAGCCATGTGCTGTACGGCTGCTTCGACCTGATAGGCCGCCACCACACACGCCACCGGCTTTCGGCCTGGCGCACCTGGGCGATTGCGGTCGCCAGTTATGCCTTCAACCTCAACCTGGGGTCGCTGGTGGGTGGCGTGGCGCTGCGCGCACGCCTGTATGCACGTGCGGGGCTGGACGAGGCGACGATTGCGCAGGTGGTCGGCATCAGCCTGGCCACCAACTGGCTCGGTTATGGCCTGCTGGCGGGCAGCCTGTTTGCGGCGGGGGTGATCGAAGCGCCGGCGCAGGCGCACATGAGCAGCGCCACGCTGCGCGTGCTGGGCGCGCTCATGGTGCTGCTGGCGATCGCTTACGTGGCGGCCTGTGCACTGGCGCGCGGGCGTGAGTGGTCTTTGCGCGGCAAGCGCCTGCATCTGCCCCCGGCGCGCATCGCGCTGGTGCAGCTGGCGATGTCGGCCACCAACTGGGCGCTGATGGGCGCCGCGATGTACCTGCTGCTGAACCAGCAGGTGCCCTATGGCACGGCCCTCAGTGTGCTGATGGCCGCGTCGGTGATCGGTGTGCTGATTCCCATCCCCGGCGGGCTCGGTGTGCTCGAAGCCGTCTACCTGGTGCTTCTCGGGGGCAGTGTGCGCCAGGGGGCGCTGATGGGCGCGGTGCTGGCCTACCGGGCGCTGTATTACCTGCTGCCGCTGGGAGGTGGCCTGTGCCTGTACCTGCTGCTCGAGCGGCTGGGCCGCAGTGCCGCCCTCGAAGCGGGTTGAGGCCGGCCGGCGCTCAGCTTACACCGGCTTCGTGTTCGATGGCCCGCTGCACTTGCAGCAACTTCGGGCCCACCTTGTCCAGCAACATCTCGCGGCTCAGCATGTAGGCCGGCCCGCCCACACTGGCCGCATACAGCTCACCCTGCGGGCCATGCATCACAAAGCCCAGCGCGTGGATGTCGGGATGCCATTCGCCGAAAGAACTGCAATAACCGGCCCGCGCATATTCGGCGAGGGCGGCCTCCAGGCCTTGCTGCACGGCCGGCCAGGCAGGGCCGCTGGCGCTCTGTATCTCCGAGAGCAGCGCGCTGCGTTCCGCGGCCGGCAGGGCCGCCAGATAGGCCCGACCGGCGGCCGAGGTCGCAATGGCCATGCGCGAGCCGATGTCCATGCGTGACAGGATCAGCGCAGACTTGGGCCGCAAGGTGTCGATCAGCAGGATGTCCAGCCCGTCGCGCACGCCCAGGTGCACGTTGGCGCCGGCGGCCTCGGCCAGGCCGGCCAGGTGCAGGCGCGCCTGCTGGCGGAAATCGAAACTGCGCAGGTAGGCATTGCCCAGGTGCAGGGCGGCCGGCCCGAGCGCATAACGCTCGCCGGCCATGGCGCGCAGGAATCCGGCGGACTGCAGCGTGGCGGTCAGCCGCGAGACGGTGGCCTTGGGGATGCAGGCGCGATCGGCGAGTTCGCGGTTCGACAGCGGCTCGCCGGCGTCGCTGACGGCGCGCAGCAAGGCCAGGCCGCGCGCCAGCGCACTGACTTCATCTTTCACCGGAAGTTCATTCATGGGCAAACCCTGATTATTTTGAAACTATGTTCCATTTATTTGATATTTATCATATTATTGTGAAACAGCGTTTCATTATTTCATATCTCAGGAGACATACATGCGTTTGATCAAGCTTTGCACGGGAATGGTGTTGGCCGCAGGGGCGCTGGTGCTGGCCGTCCCGGCCATGGCCCAGCAGTGGCCGACCGGCCCGGTCAAGATCATCATTCCCTTCCCGCCCGGCGGGCCGACCGACACGGTGGGCCGCATCCTGGCGAAAAACCTGCAGGATACCTGGGGCCAGCCGGTACTCATCGATTACAAGCCGGGCGCCGGCACGGCGATAGGCGCGGACTTCGTGGCCAAGTCGGCAGCCGACGGCCTGACCATGGGCATGGTCAACTCCTCGCTGGCGGTCAACCCTTCGCTGCGCAAACAGCTGCCCTACGACACCCTGAAGGACCTGTCGGGCGTGACCCAGCTGTTCGACATGCAGCTGGCCATCGTGGCCCGGCCCGATGCGCCTTTCAACACCCTCAAGGAACTGATCGAGTACGGCAAGAAAAATCCGGGCAAGCTCAACTACGGCACGCCAGGCGCCGGCAGCACCACCCACCTGGGCGCCGAACTGCTGCAACGCGAGGCCGGTTTCACGATGCAGCACATCGCCATGAAAGGCAGTGCGCCCGCGCATACCGAGCTGATGGGCGGCCGGCTGGACCTGGTGGTGGACCCGTTTTTGTCCATCCTGCCTTATGTGCAGGGCGGCCGCATGAAGATCATTGCGACCATGGGTGACAAACGTGTCGCCGGGCATGACTACCCGACGGTGGCCGAGACCATTCCGGGCTTCAACGTGGGCGCCCTGCTGGGTTTTGTGGTCCCGTCGGGCACGCCCAAATCCGTGGTCCGCAAGATCCAGGCCGATACCGTCAAGGCCCTGGCCAGTGCGGAAGTCCAGGCGCGCGCGAAGGAATACGGCCTCAAGGTCGTGGGCTCGACACCCGAGCAGTTCGACACTTTTCTTGCCACCGAGATGAAAAAATGGGGCAAGGTCATCACAGAAGCAAAAATCCAGATCGAGTGAGCATCCCATGAGCCTGCAACTAAAGCCCCTTCACCCTGTGTTTGCTGCCGAGGCCAGCGGCCTGGACCTCACCCAGCCGCTGACCGCCCAGGACGTACGCGCCATCAACGCAGCCATGAACCAGTACGCGGTGCTGGTCTGGCGCGGCCAGCCGCTGACAGCGCAGCAGCAGATTGTGTTTGCCAAGAACTTCGGCCCGCTGGACATCGGCCTCAAGCGTGTGTTCAAGCGGCCCGAGCGGCTGGAAGACGAGCGCCTGATCGACATTTCCAACGTCGACGCCCAGGGCAATGTGGCCGGGCGCGACTCGCCGAAAAACCTGTCGAACTTCGCCAACCAGCTCTGGCACAGCGACAGCTCGTTCATGAACCCGCGGGCGGCTTATTCGATGCTGCACAGCGTGATCAAACCGAGCTGGGGCGGTACCACCGAGTTTGCCGACCTGCGCCACGCTTACGACACGCTCGACGAGCGCACCCGGACAGAAATCCAGGACCTGAAGGCCGAGCACTTCGCGCTGCACACGCGCATCCTGCTGGGCGACGAGGCGTACACCGATGACCAGAAGAAAGAGATCCCTCCGGCGGTCTGGCCCCTGGTCGACACCCATCCCGGATCGGGGCGCAAGGTCCTGTTCGTCGGGGTGCATGCGCGCCAGATCCTCGGCTGGCCGACCGCGGAAAGCCGCATGTACCTGCAGGACCTGCTGGAGCATGCGACGCAGCGCGAGCGCGTCTACAGCCACGAATGGCAGGTCGGTGACCTGGTGATGTGGGACAACCGCGCCACCTTGCACCGCGGGCGCCGCTACGACATCAGTGAGCGCCGCGAACTGCGCCGTACCACGGTCAACGACACGCCGGAAGCGATGCTTCAGGCGGCCTGACAGGCAGGGGGCTCAGCCGCGTGCCGGAATGGCCAGGCCCCTGATCACCGCCGGCCGCGCGACAAACCTTTCCAGCACGCGCCTGACGTTGCCGAAGCTGCCGAAATCGACCAGCTCACCGGCATCGTAAAAGCCGATCAGGTTACGCACCCAGCCGAAAGTCGCGATGTCGGCGATCGTGTAGTCCTGACCCATGATCCAGTCGCGGCCGTCGAGGCGTTTGTCGAGCACATCGAGCAGGCGTTTCGACTCGGTGACGTAACGCTCGAGCGGGCGTTTGTCCTCGTAGTCCTTGCCGGCGAACTTGTGGAAGAAGCCGAGCTGGCCGAACATCGGGCCGATGCCGCCCATCTGGAACATCAGCCACTGCAGGGTTTCGTAACGCCCGGCCACGTCCTGCGGCAGGAATTTGCCGGTCTTGCCGGCCAGGTAGACCAGGATGGCACCGGATTCAAACAGACCCAGCGGCTGGCCGCCGGGGCCGTCGGGGTCGATGATGGCCGGGATCTTGTTGTTGGCGCTCAGCGAGATGAACTCCGGCGTGAGCTGGTCGTTGCTTGCAAAGTCCACCAGGTGCGGCTCGTAGGGCAGCCCGGTTTCCTCCAGCATGATGGACACCTTGACGCCATTGGGTGTGGGCAGGGAATACAGCTGGATCCGGTCCGGATGCCGGGCGGGCCATTTGCGGGTGATGGGGAAGTCGGCGGGAAAGGAGGGTGTGGGCATGGTGAGCCGGATTGTCTGGTCCCGGCCCGGCGGCATGCCGCGGCGGCCTGGCTAGCCCGCGCAGCACGTGGGGGTATTTGGCAGGCGCGGCCCGCGCGCAGCCCCCATCAGCGTAGGGGCCGGTGCTTAGAAGCAGCCGCGGGCACGGGCGCCGTGCAGCTCGACGATCAGAAGCTGTACGTCGTCCAGGCTGGTGATGGGCCGCGCGAGTTGTGCCAGCAGCGGAACCGGCAGCGGGACCTCGTCCGGCGCCGGCGCCCGCAGGCGCGAGGACAGGGGCAGGGTGTCGAGGAAGCGGTGGTAAGCGGTGGGCTTGGTGGTGGCAATGGACATGGTGGACATCCGTTCATGCGTTGCAGGGTGAGTCCATGATGCCCCGGGCTGCCGGACACGCAGGTAGGGGATCACGGATTTGCCTGTCAGCCGCCGATTGCCAGCGCTTGCAGGCCTGAGCCTGCAGCGTTCCGGTGCTTTCCTACACCCCCGATGCAACTGCTTACGATTGGGTGCTGGCGGGCCTTGGCTGATAATTTCCCGTCTTCCTTGAAGGACGCTATCCATGACCATTCCCCCTGACACCCACACCCTGACCCATGCCGACCAGCTGCTGGCGCTGTTCGGCGAGGTCGGCGAGGCTTCGCTGCGCAAGGAGGTCGATTTTGTGCACCCGTCTTACCGGGCCATGATCGAGGCCTCGCCCTTTGCCGTGCTGGCCACGGCCGGTCCGGGCGGCCTCGATGCCTCGCCGCGCGGCGATGCGCCGGGTTTTGTGCAGGTGCAGGACGAGCACACCCTGCTGCTGCCGGAGCGCCGCGGCAACAACCGCGTGGACAGCCTGCGCAACATCCTGCAGGACCCGCGTGTGGCGCTGCTGTTCCTGATCCCCGGCGTGGGCGAAACCCTGAGGGTCAAGGGCAGCGCGACCATCACCACGGCGCCGGATGTGCTGGCCCGTTTTACCGTGCAGGGCCAGTTGCCCAAATGTGTGCTCGTGGTTCGCGTGACATCGGTGTTTTTCCAGTGCGCGCGGGCGATTCAGCGCTCCGGCCTGTGGCAGCCGGCGGCCGCCGACGCGCGGGCCCAGGTGCCCAGCCCCGGCGCCATCCTGCAGGCGCTGACCGATGCAAAGGTCGATGGCGAGGCCTATGACCGCGAGCTGCCGGCCCGACAGCGCGCCACGCTGTACTGAGCGCAGCCCCGGTTGCTATCAAAAAAGTAGCTGCTGGCCCTTGCCGGACGGGGGCTGGAGCCTGATTTTCTTGAAATCAGGGCACAGCCGGGATCAGCCCGGCGGCGCGCTGCACCTCGATGCGGATTTCTTCAGTCAGCCGCGCCTTGAGCTCCATGAACACCGGCGTGGTCTTGACCGAGTAGTGGCGCGGGTGGGCAATCGGTACCGGCAGGTCGCACTTGATGCGGCCCGGGCGCGCGCTCATCACCACCACGCGGTTGCCCATGAAGATGGCCTCGTCGATGTCGTGGGTCACAAACAGCACGGTCTTGCGTTCGGCCTCCCAGATGCCTTGCAGCAGCTCCTGCATCAGCTCGCGGGTCTGGTGGTCGAGTGCACCAAAGGGCTCGTCCATCAGCAGCATGCGCGGATTGTTGGCCAGCGCGCGTGCCAGCGCCGTGCGCTGCTGCATGCCGCCCGAGAGCTGCTTGGGAAAGTGGCTTTCAAATCCCTTGAGGCCGACCTGCTGGATGAAGGGATGGGCAATCGCATGTTGCTCGGCCAGCGGCAGGCCTTTTTCACGCAGGCCGAAGCAGACGTTCTCGAGAATGCTGAGCCAGGGAAACAGGGTGTAGCTCTGGAACACCATGCCGCGGTCGGCGCCGGGGCCGCTGACCGGCTTGCCGTCCAGCGTGATGCTGCCGGTGCTCGGTGTATCCAGCCCGGCGACCATGCGCAGCAAGGTGCTTTTGCCGCAGCCCGAGGGGCCGAGGATGGTGATGAAGTCGTTTTCGGCGACGCTGAGGTCGGTGGCCTGCAAGGCGACCGTGCCGCCGTTGGCGCCGGCAAAGGTCTTGGAGACCTGGGAGATTTCAAGAATAGTCATGAGGGCTTACAGCCTTGCCCAGGGGAAGAGTTTTCTGTTCAGGGCCTTGAAGGTAAAGTCGGTGACCAGGCCAATCACGCCGATGACGATGATGCCGAAGATGATCTGGTCGGTCGCCAGCAGCGCCTGGCTGTCGGTGATCATGTGGCCGATGCCGCTGGACGCGCCTATCAGCTCGGCAACGATCACATAGGTCCAGGCCCAGCCCAGCACCATGCGCAGCGTCTCGGCGATCTCGGGCGCGCTGCTGGGCAGCAGCACGCGCGTGACGATGCCGCGGTCGCCCGCACCCAGGGTGTAGGCGGCTTCGACCAGGTCGCGCCGGGTGTTGCCCACACTGACCGCCATCATCAGCACCAGCTGGAAAAAAGAGCCGATAAAAATCACCGCGAGTTTTTGCGCCTCACCGATGCCGGCCCACAGGATCAGCAGCGGAATGAAGGCCGAGGCCGGCAGGTAACGCGCAAAGCTCACAAAGGGTTCAAAAAACGCCTCGACCGGTTTGTAGGCGCCCATCAGCACACCGAGCGGCACGGCCAGCACGGCGGCGATCAGGAAGCCGCCCAGCACGCGCCACACCGTCATGCCGATGTCCTTGATGAAACCCTGGTTGACCAGCAGGTCGTATCCCGAACGCACCATGGTCACCGGGTCGGCCAGAAAGGTCTTGGACACATAACCGCCGAAGGTGGCGAAGGCCCAGACCGCGAAGAAAAGAATGAAGAAACTGACCCCCAGCACGACACGCGTGCCAGGGGCCACGGGCTGCAGCGGCTTCATGACGAAGCTCCGCTGCAAAAAGCGATGCGTGACGAGATCACTTCAGAAAGCGCGTATCGGCCAGCTTGCTCATGTCGGGCAGGGACTTGATCACACCGGCTTCGAGCAGCAGGTCGGCGGCTTCCTTGCTGAAGGCGGCGTGTTCGCCCGCGAAAAACTTCTGGTTGGCGGCGCGGTCCTGCCAGCGCAGGTATTTCTGGCTGGCCTCGAACTTGTCGGCCGGCTGCTTGACGTCGGCGCCCATGATTTCAAAACTCTTTTGCGGGTCCTTGGCAATCATGTCCAGCGCCTCGAAGTAGCTGTCGGCCAGGGCCTTGGCGGCTTTCGGGTTGTCGGCCAGGAACTTGGGCGTGCAGCCCACGGTGTCCATGATCATCGGGTAGTCGAGGGTGGTCGCGATGATCTTGCCGGCTTCCGGCTTGGCACGCACGGCGCCGAGGTAGGGCTCGTAAGTCATGGCGGCGTCGATGCCGTCGGTGCCGGCAATCATGGCGTTGGCGGCGGCTTGCGGCTCGAGGTTGACGATCTTCACGTCTTTCGGGCTCAGGCCGTTTTTCTTGAGCATCCAGGCCAGCGTGAACCAGGGGGCGGTGCCGGGCGCGCTGGCGGCCACGGTTTTGCCTTTGAGGTCGCTGATCTTGCTGATGTTGGGTTTGACCACCATGCCGTCGGCGCCGTAACTCTTGTCGAGCTGGAAGATCTGCGTGGTGGCGACGCCGTTGGCGTTCCAGACGATCCAGGTCTCCACCGTGGTGGCGGCGCATTGCACGTCACCGGATGCAATCGCGAGGTGGCGGTCTTTTTGCGGGATCTTCTTGATCGTCACATCCAGGCCGTTTTTCTTGAAGATGCCGGCTTCCTTGGCCAGGGTCAGCGGCGCAAAGCCGGTCCAGCCCGACATGCCCAGCGTGATTTTGGTTTCCTGGGCCTGGGCCGACAGGCAGGCGAGGGCGACGAGGGACAGGGTGAGCAGCTTTTTCATGGGAACTCCTGGGGTTGACGGTTGAAAGTAAGGGTGGGCGGAAGGTATGCAGTGTTCATGCCAGCTGCCCGGCGGCAGCTGCGGTGTTCTGAAGCCGGAGGGCGTGCAGCTCGGGCATGTCCGCGTCCAGCGCCGCCGCCATGTCACCGCTGGCCACCCGGTGATGGATGGCCTCGATGTCGCGCGCCAGGCTGCGGTCTTCCATCATGGCAGGGGAGACGATGCGTATCAAGCGCAGCACACGCTCCAGTGGCGCTGAACTTTTGAGCGGGCGCAGGAATTCGATGCCCTGGGCGGCGGCCAGCAACTCGATGCCGACGATGTAACTGGTGTTGCGCAGCATGGGCTGCAGGCGCCGTGCCGCGAAGGTGGCCATGCTCACATGGTCTTCCTGGTTGGCCGAGGTCGGCAGGCTGTCCACGCTGGCCGGGTGCGCCAGCGACTTGTTTTCCGAGGCCAGCGCCGCTGCTGTCACGTGCACGATCATGAAGCCGGAGTTGAGGCCGGCATCCGGCGTGAGGAAAGGCGGCAGGCGCGAGACCACGGTGTCCACCAGCATCGCGATCCGGCGTTCGGTGATGGCGCCGATTTCGGCAATCACCACGGCGAGGGCGTCGCAGGCCAAAGCAACGGGTTCCGCGTGGAAGTTGCCCCCGGAAAGAAGCTCCCCCCCGACGCGGCCTGCGGCCGCCGCCTGAAAATTCGCGTCATCAGTCTGTGCGAAGACCAGCGGGTTGTCCGTGACGGCATTGGCTTCGATCACCAACACCTGCGCGGCGTAACGCATCTGGTCCAGGCAGGCGCCCATGACCTGCGGCTGACAGCGCAGGCAGTAGGGGTCCTGCACACGGTCGTCGCCCTCCAGGTGCGACTGGCGGATGCCGCTGCCGGCCGTCAGCGCGCGGTAGGCGGCTGCACAGGCGATCTGTCCGGGCTGGCCGCGCACCGCATGGATGCGAGCATCGAAAGGCCCGTCGCTGCCGCGCGCGGCGTCAAGTGTCAGCGCGCCGGAGATCACCGCGGTCTCGAACAGGCCTTCGGTGGCAAACAGCGCATCGAGTGCGAGCGCGGTCGAGACCTGGGTGCCGTTGATCAGCGCCAGGCCCTCCTTGGCCGACAGCACCAGCGGCTGCAGGCCGGCCTGCGCCAGCGCCCTGGCTGCCGGCAGGCGCTGGTCGCGGTAAAACACCTCGCCTTCACCCACCAGCGGCAGGCACAGGTGGGCCAGCGGCGCGAGGTCACCCGAGGCGCCAACCGAGCCCTGGCAGGGAACCACCGGGCAGATGCCGTGGTTGTGAAGATCGAGCAGCGCATCCATGACTTCTTCACGCACACCCGAATAGCCGCGCGCCAGGCTCGCCGCCTTGAGCAGCAGGATCAGGTGCACCACGCGCCGGGGCAGCGGCTCACCGACGCCGACCGCGTGCGAGCGCAGCAGTTTGAGCTGCAGCATCGCCAGGTCCTGCTTCGCGATGCGGGTATTGGCGAGTTTGCCGAAGCCGGTGTTGACGCCGTAGACCGCGGCGCCGCCGCTGGCCGCACTGTGCACCAGCGCCGCGCTGGCACGCACACCGGCGCGGCAGGCAGCGTCGAGCCGCACCGCAGGCGGCACCGGCGCGCAGAGCCGGCGCAGTTGCGCCAGCGACAACTGGCCGGGGATGAGCAGTTCCGTGTCTGGCATGGAGGTGTGTCTTGTTCGCCTGACGGAGAAGGTCGGTCGATCAGGGGCGGGTCTGGGGCTGTGTCAGTTGGGCTGGATGCCGACCTGTTTGACCACGGCCGTCCATTTCACCGTTTCCGACTTGATGAAAGCGCCAAGTTCTTCGGGGGTGCTGCCGATGGTGAAGGCGCCAATGTCGTCGTAACGTTTCTTGAACTCCGGCGCCTGCATGATGGCTTTCAACTCCCGGGACAGCAGGTCGATGACGGGACGCGGCGTGCCGCTGCGGGCGACCACCGCGTACCACGAGGTCACCTCGAATCCGGGAAAACCGGCTTCGGCCATGGTCGGCACGTTGGGCATCCAGGGCGCGCGGCTGCGGTAGGCCACGGCCAGCGGCTTGAGCTTGTTGCCCTGCACGTGCGGAATGGCGGTGATCACCTCATTGAAGATGAACTGGGTCTGGCCGCTGAGCAGGTCGTTCATGGCCGGGGCGGGACCCTGGTAGGGGACGGCCGTGAAATCACCGCCGGCCTGGGTCTTGAGCATTTCTCCGGCCAGATGCGAGTACGCGCCAATGCTGACGCCGAAGTTGACCTTGTTCGGGTTTTTCTTCGAATACTCGACGAGGTCCTTGACGTTGTTGACCGGAAGCCCCGGATGGACCAGCAGCACCTGTGGCGTCTGCACCAGCAGCGAGACCGGAACGAAGTCTTTTTCAAGGTCGTAGGACAGGTTCCTGAACAGGGCCGGCTGCACCGTGAGATTGGAGGCCGGCGCCAGCAGCAGGGTGTAGCCGTCGGCCGGCTGGCGCGCGACCCAGTCGAAACCGATATTGCCCGCAGCACCCGTGCGGTTCTCGACCACGACCGTTTGCGACAGGCGTTTTTGCAGTTCGGCCGAGGCCTCGCGGGCAATCTTGTCGGCAATGCCCCCGGGCGGGTAGGGCACCACCATATGGATGGTTTTGGAGGGATAGGCCTGCGCCCAGGCCGAGCCTGCAACAAGCAGCGTGGCGAAGGCGGCGCAGAGCCGGAAGATGGATGGCTTCATGAAAACTCCAGGTGGCAGGCGGTTGATGAAAGACGGGAGGGCGGAAAAGTCAGTGTCACCATTTCGGATGGACGGGATCGAACACGGGTTTGAAACTGAACCGGCGCGCAATGTCCAGGTAACCGCGGAAGTAGAAGTTCTGGTTGGTCGCCAGCAGTTCTTCGCGTTCGGCGCGGAACCGCGCGGGAATCCTGTACCAGGGCAGGGTGGGCGAGCGGTGGTGCACCAGGTGCAGGTTGTTGTACAGGTAGAGCACCCCCATCACCGTGTTCGACTCTACAATCGCCACGCGTTCCATCGGCTTGTCGCCGTAGCGGTGTTCGATGAAGGTGCGCAGCATGCCCAGCGCCATGCCGGGGTAGGCAAAACACAGCAGGTATGTCCAGAACGGCATGCCGGCGACCCGGGTCACCCAGTAGAGGATGACGGCCAGGCTGAGCGCGTGCATGAGCCAATGCTTCACATTGGAAAAGTCGCCGTTGCGCAGCCGGCCGATCTCGCGTTTGGCCAGCTTGTACAGGCGCAGGAAGGGGCCGACGGCCATGCGCACCAGCAGGGTCTGGTTCAGCAGCAGCAGGGTACGGTAGGCGGCGTTGTAGGTCGGCCAGGAATTGCGCAGCTGGTAGTTGCTTTCAGTGTCGCGCTGCGGATGCGTCAGGTTGTAGTTGACGTGGTGCGTGCTGTGGCTGCGGTTGTAGATCGGGTAGGGCATCCACAGGCCCAGGGGCGGCCAGACAAAGGCCGTGCGCAGCCAGCCCGGCCAGTTGCGCATGCCGTGGATGCTTTCATGTTGCAGCGAAAAATGCCACTGCGTGACATAGCCGCCCGCCAGAAACAGCAACCAGCCCGGAATGGACGCGTGGTACCAGACCAGTGCCGCCCAGCAGGCGTACAACACCAGGCCCAGCGCCACCGTGGGCAGCTCGTAGCGGTCGTAAAAGGCTTTCAGGGCGGTCATGTCAAAGGTCCTCGAAGGCGGGCATGGGGTGGCTGGCAATGGCCGCAAGGACGTCGTAGTCGGCAGGCTGCGGCACGGCAAACCCTGCAAGCAACAAACGTTCCCTCAAGGCCTGCAGTTCGCCGGCCCGGGCGGTGGCGCGCAAGGCGTCGCGCAGACGCAGCAGTTCGTCCGGCGTGAGGCCGGCTGTCGCGACCAGCGGGGGAATCGGCATCGCGCCGGTGCTGGCGATGACGCGAACCTTCGCCGCGAAGCCGGGATCGTTGTGGCGCAGCAGGTCGTGGTAGTAGCTGTCCAGCGGGCCGACGTCGATGGCGCCCGTGGCCAGGGCATCGATCACGCCGCGGGCATGGATCAGATTGCCGACAGCGTGACGGTAGAGCTGCGCGCCGCGCGCCTCCCGGTAGGGCGCGAGATGACGGCGCCATGCCACACCGCCCGACATCGAGTCGGCCAGCGTGTAGCCCACTACACCGCCGAAGGTGTCCTCAAGCTTTTCGAAACACGCGTCGGCACGCACCACGATGTCGGTGAAGTACACCGGCTTGCCGCCATAACGTGCCGGCGAAGGAACCGGCGCCGCCACCAGCGTGGGACGCGGTTGGCTTTGTGCATAGGGCAGGCCGCACATCATGGCCGCGCCCAGATCGTCGCGTGCCCAGAGCAGCGCCAGCGGCGCGGGCGAGTCGTGGTCCAGCGCGTCCCAGGAGAGGCCTGCCCGCGCCACCACCCATCGCAGCAGCTGCTTCCAGTCGGCCTTGACCGAAGGGGCTACCGAGTACATGCGGGCGTTGAAGACGGGGCCGGACATTGTGTTGCTTACCTGAAGCGCAGGCGCTGGCCCAGGCCCATGGCCCTGGCCTTGTCCAGCATGGCGGCGCCCAGCGCGATGTCCGACAGCGACAACCCGCGGTGCCAGAACAGGTTGGTTTCCGCATCGCTTTCGCGGCCGGGTTTGAGGCCGGCGACGATCTGGCCGAGCTCGGCATGCAGGGTCTGCTCCGACAAGCGGCCGCTGTCGACATGCGCGCGCAGCGAACCGTAAGGCCCCGATCGGGCCTGGCCCCAGTCGTCCATCACCATTTTGTCCATGATGTCCGTGAGCGAAAGTTCCACCGCGCTCATGGTGCCGTAGGGAATGATGCAGGCGCCGGGTTTGATCCACGCGGTCTTGAGCATGGGCGCCGGTTTTTCGAGACGCGAGGCTTCGACGACGATGTCGGCCCCGCGCACGCACGACTCCCAGTCTTCGGTCACGGTGATTTTTTTGCCGAGATCCCGCTCGAGTTCTTCGGCAAAGGCGTTGCGGCTTTCGGGACGACGCGAGTGCACACGAATTTCGTCGAAGTTGAAGATCGAGTCGAGCAGCCGGACATTCCAGTAGGAGGTGCCGCGCGCGCCGATATGACCCAGGATTTTCGAGTCCTTGCGCGCAAGGTGGCGCGCGCCTATGGCCGTGACCGCGCCAGTGCGCATGTCGGTGATGTCCGAGGCGTCAATGATGGCTACCGGCGCTCCTGTCTTCGGGTCGAACAGGTTGAGCACGGCGAGTTCCGACGGCAGTCCCACCTCGTAGTTGCGGTAATAGTCGCCCACCACCTTGACGCCGGCCAGTCCGAGCGGCCGTATGTAGCCGCGCAACACATTGAAATGCCCGGGGTAGTCCTTTTCGGGCACCAGGTGCATGCGCGGTTCAATGGTGGTCTGCGCGTTGCCCTGAGCGATCAGCGCCTGTTCCACCGCGCCTATGATTTCGGCATCGGTCATGGCCAGCGCCTGCACGTCCGGGTGGTTCAGGTAGTGAAGGTGAATTTCGGGCGTATCAGCCATGGGATGCCTGCATCGGAAGGTTCAAGCCGTTGTCGCGCGCGCTTTGCTGCGCGATCTCGTAACCCGCGTCGGCATGGCGCATCACGCCGGTGGCCGGGTCGTTGAAGAGCACACGTTCGATGCGCTCTGCGGCGTCATCGCTGCCGTCGCAGACGATGACCACGCCGGAGTGCTGCGAGTAGCCCATGCCGACGCCGCCACCGTGGTGCAGGCTGACCCAGGTCGCGCCGCTGGCGGTGTTGAGCAGCGCGTTGAGCAGCGGCCAGTCGCTCACGGCATCGCTGCCGTCCTTCATGGCTTCGGTTTCGCGGTTCGGTGAGGCGACCGAGCCGCTGTCGAGGTGGTCGCGGCCGATCACGATGGGGGCCTTGAGCTCGCCTGACTTGACCATGGCGTTGAAGGCCAGCCCGGCCAGGTGCCGTTCGCCCAGGCCGATCCAGCAGATGCGGGCCGGCAGGCCCTGGAAGCTGATGCGTTCTCCGGCCATGTCCAGCCAGCGGTGCAGCGGCTTGTTGTCAGGAAAAAGCTCTTTCATTTTCGCGTCGGTCTTGCGGATGTCTTCCGGGTCACCGGACAGCGCCACCCAGCGGAAGGGGCCGACGCCGCGACAGAACAGCGGCCGGATATAGGCCGGCACAAAACCGGGGTAGTCGAAGGCATTCGCCACGCCGAAGTCCTTGGCGACCTGGCGCAGGTTGTTGCCGTAGTCCACCGTCGGGATGCCCATGGCGTGGAAAGCCAGCAGGGCCTGGACATGCGCGACGCAGGATTCGCCGGCAGCTTGTGTCAGTGCCGCGTGTTGCGCCGGGTCCTTCTGCGCGGCCTGCCATTGCGCGACGCTCCAGCCGGCCGGCAGGTAACCGTTGATGATGTCGTGCGCCGAGGTCTGGTCGGTCACCAGGTCGGGGCGCATGCCGCCTGCGGCAGCGCGACGCGCGAGCTCGGGCACGATCTCGGCCGCATTGCCGCACAGTGCGATCGACACCGCCTCCTTGCGGCTGGTGTGCTGTTTGATCATGTGCAGTGCCTCGTCGAGGTCCCGGGCCTGCTTGTCCACGTATTTGGTGCGCAGGCGGAAATCGATGCGTGACTGCTGGCACTCGATGTTGAGCGAACAGGCGCCGGCAAAGGTCGCGGCCAGCGGTTGCGCACCGCCCATGCCGCCCAGGCCCGCGGTCAGCACCCAGCGGCCGGACAGATCGCCATTGAAATGCTGGCGGCCGGCTTCGACAAAAGTCTCGTAGGTGCCCTGCACGATGCCCTGTGTGCCGATGTAAATCCAGCTGCCGGCCGTCATCTGGCCGTACATCATCAATCCGGCACGGTCGAGTTCGTTGAAGTGTTCCCAGGTCGCCCATTTGGGCACCAGGTTGGAGTTGGCGATCAGCACGCGCGGCGCGCCGGCATGGGTGCGGAACACACCCACCGGTTTGCCCGACTGCACCAGCAGGGTTTCATCGGCCTTGAGCTTGCGCAAAGCGTCGAGGATGGCATCAAACGCCGGCCAGTTGCGCGCCGCCTTGCCGATGCCGCCGTAGACCACCAGCTCGTCGGGGTTCTCGGCGACTTCCGGGTCCAGGTTGTTCTGGATCATGCGGTAGGCGGCTTCGATCTGCCAGTTGGCGCAGGACAGCACGTTGCCGCGCGGCGCGCGCACCGGCCTGGCTTTGCTGTGGAGAAAAGGAGTCTGGGAGAGGTCTGACATGGTGCTTCCTTGGCTGGGGCAATTCCGTTTTTGTCCGGTCATGCAAGATTCGTTCCGGCAAATGCTAGTTGTCTATACAACTTGTGTCAACTGGGGTAATCTACGCTTATGGCAAACGTTTTATTGCCTGCCTACGAGCAGGTCAAGGCCTTCATCAGGACCCATATCAGTGCTGGGACGTGGAAGCCGGGCGACCCGGTGCCCAGCGAGGCCGCGCTGGCAGCGCAGTTCGGCATCAGCCGCATGACGGTCAACCGCGCCCTGCGCGAGCTGACGGCCGAAGGTCTGGTCACGCGCATCCAGGGCTCCGGCACGCGGGTGGCCGAGCTGCACCGCATTTCCTCGCGCCTGACGATTCGCGACATCCATGAAGAAGTGGCCGAACGCGGCCACCTGCACACCACACGCGTGCTGCAGGTGCAAGCCGAAAAAGCCGGCGCCGACCTGGCGAAGTCGCTGGGCCTGCGCACCGGCGCGAGGATTTTCCACACCGTGCTGGTGCATCTGGAAAACGGCGTGCCCATCCAGTACGAGGACCGTTACGTGAATCCGGCGGCCGCGCCGGATTACCTGGACACCGATTTCACGCTGACCACGCCGACCCACCATTTGCTGCAGCACGCACCGCTGACCGAAGCCAGTTATTCGATCGAAGCCTGCCTGCCGACCGCCGACGAGGCCAGACAGCTGGGCATACGCCGCAGCGCGCCCTGCCTGGCCATGATGCGGCGCACCGTCAGCGGCGCCAATGTCGCCAGTGTGGCGCGCCTGGTTTACCCTGGCACGCGTTACAGCTTTGCAGGACAATTCCAGGCATGACCACAGCCCACAGTGCGGAGGAAAGCTCATGAGCTGGCAGATGATTCCCCTCGAAGAAATCGCGCCGTCCCCCTGGCGCAATGGCGGCGGTGTGACACGCGAACTGATCGCCTGGCCCACGCCGCAGGACTGGGACTGGCGCATCTCGGTGGCCGAGATCGAAAAGGACGGACCGTTTTCGCGCTTCGACGGTGTGGAGCGCTGGTTCGCCGTGCTCGGGGGCGCCGGTGTGCGCCTGACGCTGGACGGCCGCACCCATGAGATGACAGCGCAAAGTGCGCCGCTGCGTTTCGACGGCGCGACAGACTGCGCCTGCGAACTGATCGACGGACCGACGGAAGACTTCAACCTGATGCTCAGGCACGGGCACACGCGTGCGCGCCTGTTGCGTGTGCTGGGCGCGCTCGATGTCGAGGTGCAGCCCGGTACCCGTGTGGCGGTGTACGCCTGGGACGAGCCGGTGCAGGTGCAGGTGGACCGCCAGTTCGTGACCGTGCCGCCGCACACCCTGGCCTGGCGTGCGCTGGCCGACGGTGCATCGGTACGCATCGAGGCGCCGACAGCGCTGTGGATGGAAATGGCGCGATGACGCTGCAGGTCTGGGCCCATTGCGACATCGCCACGCTGCTGCCCGGCCTGGCCGCGCCTTATGGCCTGGTGGCTGACGCGGCGCTTGCGGTCGAGAACGGAAAAATCGCCTGGGTTGGCACGCGCAGCGAACTGCCCGCCGGGCTGGCCGCACGTTGCACGCAGGAACACGATGCCGGCGGCGCACTGATCACGCCAGGCCTGATCGATTGCCACACCCACCTGGTCTATGGCGGCGACCGCGCGCACGAATTCGAGCTGCGCCTGCAGGGCGCGAGTTACGAAGACATTGCACGCGCCGGCGGCGGCATCGCCTCGACGGTGAAAGCCACACGCGCCGCGGGCGAAGCCGACCTGGAGGCGCAAAGCCGAAAACGCCTGTCGGCCCTGCTGGCCGAAGGTGTGACCACGCTGGAGATCAAGTCGGGTTACGGCCTGGCGCTGGAACATGAACGCAAGACCCTGCGCGTGGCGCGCGCGCTGGGCCGCGGCCAGCCGGTCGAGGTGCGCACCACTTTCCTCGGCGCCCATGCGCTGCCGCCCGAATTCGCGGGACGGCAGGACGCTTATGTGGACGAGGTCATCCGCATGTTGCCGCTGCTGCACGGCGAAGGCCTGGTCGATGCGGTGGACGCTTTTTGTGAACGCATCGCCTTCAGCACCGCGCAGACCGAGCGGGTGTTCCAGGCGGCGCAGGCGCTGGGCCTGCGCGTCAAGCTCCATGCCGAACAGCTCAGCGACAGCGGCGGCGCCCGGCTCGCGGCGCGTTACGGCGCGCTGAGCTGCGACCACCTCGAGTGGCTCAGCGAGGACGGCGCGGCAGCCATGGCCGAGGCCGGCAGTGTTGCGGTGCTGCTGCCCGGCGCCTTCTACTTTCTGCGCGAAACAAAATTGCCGCCGGTGGCGCTGCTGCGAGAGCACGGCGTGCCGATGGCGATCTCGACCGACTGCAATCCCGGCAGCTCGCCCTGCACCTCGCTGCTGCTGATGCTCAACATGGCCTGCACGCTGTTCCGTCTGACGCCCGACGAGGCGCTGGCCGGCGTGACGCGCCATGCCGCCAAAGCCCTGGGTCTGAGCGACCGCGGTGTCATCGCCGCGGGCCAACGCGCCGACTTTGTGCTGTGGGATGTCGCACATCCGGCCCAGCTGGCGTATGCCTTCGGCGCGAATCCGCGCCTTCAAACCGTTTTCAGGGGTGAGCCTTCATGAGTTTCAGTCTGCACCAGGGCACGGCGCCCCTGCTGGTCAGCATGCCGCACACCGGCACCGACATCCCGGCTCAATTGCAGGGCGACTATGCGGACCGCGCCCTGGGTCTGGAAGACACCGACTGGCATTTGCAGCGGCTCTACGATTTTTTGCCTGCCATGGGTGCCAGCGTCATCACGCCGCGTTACTCGCGTTATGTGATTGACCTGAACCGCCCGCCCGACGATGCGCCCATGTACCCGGGCGCGTCCAATACCGAGTTGTGCCCCACGCATTTTTTCAACGGCGATACGCTGTACAAGGCGGGCAGGGCACCGGACCCGGCCGAGCGCCTGCGCCGCCGCGAGAGCTACTGGCAGCCCTACCATGCGGCGCTGGCTGGCGAACTCGCGCGCCTCAAGGCGCAACACGGCTTTGCGCTGCTGTGGGACGCCCACAGCATCCGCTCGGAGATTCCCTGGCTGTTCGAGGGCCGGCTGCCGGACCTCAACATCGGCACGGCCAATGGCGCGGCGGCACATCCGTCCATCACCGACGCCGCTGCGGATGCCTGTGCCGGCGTGCCGGGGGTCAGCAGCATCGTCAACGGCCGCTTCAAGGGCGGCTACATCACGCGCCAGTACGGCCGGCCTGCGCAGCACGTGCACGCGGTGCAGCTCGAAAAATGCCAGAGCCTGTACATGCAGGAGGTCGCACCTTTCGCGTATGACGAATCCCTGGCGGCCAAGATCCAGCCGGTGCTGGAGAACATGGTGAGGGCCAGCCTGGCCGCCGCGTGCAAGCTGTATGCGCGCTGAGCCGAAAACTTATGCCGCCTCGCAGGCCTGGGTCAACGGCGCCTGGGCGCAGGATGTGTTGCTGACTGTCGGTGCTGACGGCCACTGGTCAAGCATCGAAGCAGACGCCGCGCCGCAAGCCTTGCGTGATGCGCAGCATCTGGGCGGCCCGGTGTTGCCGGGGCTGGTCAACGCCCACAGCCACGCCTTCCAGCGCGCCATCGCCGGGCTCACGGAGCGCGCCGCGGCCGGCCAGGACGACTTCTGGCGCTGGCGCGACCGCATGTACAGCGCCGCGCTGCGCATCACGCCGGAGCAGCTCGAAGCCGTGGCGGCGCTGCTGTATGCCGAACTGCTGCAGGCCGGCTACACCCAGGTCTGCGAGTTCCACTACCTGCACAACAACACCGACGGCAAGCCCTATGCCGACCCGATGGACATGTCGCTGGCGCTGGTGCGCGCGGCGCAGCGCACCGGCATGGGCCTGACCCTCCTGCCCACGCTGTACATGCGTTCGGGCTTTAACGCGACCGGTTTGCGCGAGGACCAGCGGCGCTTTGCCTCCACGCCCGATACCGTGCTGCGCCTGGCCGAGGGCGCGCCAGCCCGGGGGGATGCCCGCGTCAACGCCGGGCTGGCCATACATTCGCTGCGCGCGGTCGATGCGGCGGCGCTGCAGGAGGTCACGGCGGCGGCGCAGGCGCGCGGCATGGCGATCCACATCCACATCGCCGAACAGGTGCAGGAAGTCGAGGACTGCATGGCCGCCACCGGCCAGCGGCCGCTCGAGTGGCTGCTGTCACAGGCACCGGTCGACGCGCGCTGGAACCTGGTGCATGCGACCCAGTCCACGCCGGCCGAGTTGCAGGGCGTGTCTCGTAGCGGCGCAGCCATCGTGATCTGCCCGAGCACCGAGGCCAACCTGGGCGACGGCGTGTTCGACCTGCCCGCCTATGCGGCGGCGGGCGGCCACTGGTCCGTAGGCTCCGACAGCCATGTCACGCGCAGCTGGCAGGAAGAGCTGCGCCTGCTCGAATATTCGCAGCGCCTCGCCCTGCGCCAGCGCAACATTGCCGCGCGTGTGCTGGGCGGGCCATCGAGTGCGGAGTCGCTGTTTTCTGCGGCGCTGGCCGGTGGCACTGCGGCGACGTCCCTGCCGCTGGGTGGCCTGGCCGTGGGCCAGCGCGCCGACTTCGCCGTGCTGGACCCGGACTCGCCGGCGCTGCTCGGTGTGCCGGCCGACCATGTGCTCGACGCGATGGTGTTTTCCAGCCCGGAAACTCGCCTGAGCGAGGTGTTTGTCGCCGGGCAGCGGGTGCTCAGCGGCGGGCAACTGCCTGAATGGCCGCGGCTGGCAGCGGATTTTTCACGGGCCATGAAGGCCCTCTGGGGCTGAAGCCTGCCAGGGCTTCGGGAATGCCAGCCACCTCCCGGTGAAACCGGGCGGCCCGTCTCGTCTGGCCGGTATTCGAACGGCCGCTATCATGACGGCCATGACGGCTACAGGAACACAGTGAATAAACCAATCCTTGGCCTCCTGCTGATGTGCTGCTCGCTGTCGGCCCATGCGGCATGCAGCGACCTGCCGGCACCCAAGGTGGACTGGAGGCAATGTGACAAGCGGAACCAGAGGCTTCCGGACGGCATGAAACTGGCGGGTGCGAACCTGCGCGATGCAAAGCTGAATGCGGCATCGCTGCGTTTCGCGGATTTGCCGGGCGCCGATTTGTCCCGGGCCAGTTTGACCGACGCCAACCTCATCGGTGCGGATCTGAGCGGCGCCGATCTGCGTGGTGCCAATCTGACCGACGCGGTGCTGTACCTTGCCAACCTGAGCGGTGCGAACTTGAGCGGCGCGGTGTTCGTTCGCGCCAACCTGACCGGGGCGAACTTGGCGGGCGCGAACCTGTCGGGTGCCAAATGGAAGGAAAGTGCAAAAATTTGTGGCGCTGACTCCATCGGTGTCTGCAAATAACGCTGGCGTGCCGCCATGGCGATTCAGGTCGCAAAAACCAATGTCGGTGGTTCCCGCTTTTATTCACTATCAAATTGATAGCTTCTGGCCCTTGCTGGACGGGGGCTGACGGCCTATTTGACTGTCAAACGGCAGGCTGGCGCTGCAGCAGCGCTTCCACCGCCGCGCCCAGCGCCAGCAGCTCGCGGTCGGCGCCGCGCCGGCCGACCAGCATCAGGCCGACCGCCAGGCCGTTCTGGCGCGGCAAGGGCAGCGACAGCGCCGGCAAATCGAAAAAGTTGAATACCGAGGGGTTGCGCAGCAGCAGGGCGTTGGTGCGCAAAAACACCTCCTCCCCCTGAACGTCTTCGATGTGCGGCGCCAGCAAGGGCACGGTCGGCAGCACCAGCGCGTCGAGATCGGCCAAACGTGCATCCAGCGCGGGCAGCAGCGCGGCGCGTGCCTGCTGGATGCCGACATAGGTTGCGGCGTCCAGCGTCTGGCCGCGGCGTATGCGGCCCAGCACGATGGGGTCGTACACCTCGGGGCGCGACGCGACGCCGTCACGGTGAATCCAGGCGGCTTCGGCGGCCACCAGGGTGCCGCGCTCCTGCAGGCGAAAGGGTTCGCCGAGCAGGTCGTCAAGGCTTTCATTGCTGACGCTCGCACCGGCATGCAGAAACACACCGAGCGCGTGTTCCACCGCGGCCAGCACTGCTTCGTCGGCCTGGCTGAACAGCAGCCCCCGCGGCACGCCCAGCTTCAGGCCGCGGACCTCGCGGCGCGGCAGCGGCTGCGGCGCCAAACCGGCCAGCACACAGTCGGCGGCGGCCGCGTCAGGCACGCTGCGGCACAGGGGCCCGATGGTGTCCAGCGTGAAACACAGGGGATAGGCGCCGTCGCGCGGCACCCGCGCCTGGGTCGGCTTGAACCCGACCAGGCCATTGAGCGCCGAGGGAATACGCACCGAGCCGCCGGTGTCGGAACCAATGGCGATTTCGGCCATGCCGTGCGCCACCGACACCCCGGCCCCGGAGGAGGATCCGCCCGGAATGCGGCTCAGGTCCAGCGCGTTGCCGGGCGTGCCGTAGTGCGGGTTGATGCCGACCCCGGAAAACGCAAACTCGGTCATGTTGGTCTTGCCGATGATCACGGCGCCGGCCGCGCGCAGGCGGCTGACCGCCAGCGCATCCTGCGCCGCCGGTGCGGCATCACGCAGCAGGACCGACCCGGCGCTGGTGGGCTCGCCGGCGACGTCGAACAAGTCCTTGATGGAGACGATGCGGCCATCGAGCGGGCCGACGGATTTGCCGACGCCGGCGCGCCGGTCGGCTGCATGGGCGGCCGTGCGGGCGCTGTCGGCATACAGGCGCGTGAAAATGCGCCGGCCTTCGTCGCCGGCGGCGGTGATGGCCGCCAGCGCGGTTTCCAGCCGCTCGATCGAAGGGATGGGGGTGGGTGGCATGGTCATGCCGCAATTATGGGCATATTCCCCGCCGTCCCGGCCGCAGTGGCAGGCTTTCAGCGGCCGCTGTCTTCCAGCAACTGCAGGCGGGCGCGCAGGCTCTCGAGTTCTTCCAGCAACTGCAGCGCCAGCGCTGCGCCGGCCAGGTTCACGCCCAGGTCTTTCTGCAGGCGCACCGCCACCCGTGCGCGCTGCATGTGCACGCCGGTGAAGCGCCATTCACCGGGCACTGCGCCGCTGGGTGCGACCAGGCCTTCCTCGACCAGGGCCATGACCATCTCGGGCTCGGCTGCGCAGGCGCGGCAGACTTCGACCAGGGTCAGGCCGTCCTGGTCTTCCAGCACAAAACCGGTCAGTTGCAAACGTGTGGCATCGGATGTCATGCTTGTCCTCCCAGATGGGCGCGCGGCTTGAAGCTGCTGAAAGCCTCGGCCATGGCGCCGTAAGCGGCTTTGGCCGCCTCGGTGTCGGCGGGTGGCTGCGTGAGCTGCAGCACGAAGTAGAAGTCGCCCGGCGTCTTCCCCGGCAGGCCGCGGCCCTTGAGCCGCAGCTTGCGCCCGGCGGCCGAGCCTGCGGGAATGGTGAGCTCGACTGCGCCGGTCGGCGTGGGCGCCTCGACGTCGGCACCCAGCGCCACTTCCCAGGGCGCCACCGGCAGATCCATGTAGACATCGTGGCCCTGCACACGGTACAGCCGGTGCGGCAAAAACTCGACGTCGAGGTAGAGGTCCCCCGGGCTGCCCTGGCCGATGCCGGGCGAGCCCTGGCCCGCCAGGCGGATGTGTTGTCCCGCGCGTATGCCTTTGGGAATCACGAATTCAATGGTCTTGTCCTGCGTGCGCATGGCGCCGCCCGCGTCGGCCGACGGCATGCGCAGCTGCAGGGTGCGCGTGGCGCCCTGGTAGGAGTCCTCGATACTGATCTGGATGCGCGCATGCTGGTCCTGGCCGTGCATGTCGAAGGAGCCGCCGCGCCCACCGGTTCGCGCGCCGCCGCCCATGCCACGAAAGAGCGACTCGAAAAAATCGCTGTGGTCGCCGCCGCCTTCGCCAAAGCCCTCGAAGCCGCTGCCCGACTGCGCGCCCTGCCAGTCCGGTGGTGGCCGGAACTCCTGTCCCGCGCGGTAGTTGGCGCCCAGACGGTCATAGGCCGCGCGTTTTTCAGGATCGTTCAGCGCTTCATAAGCCTCGGACACCTGCTTGAACTGCGCCTCGGCATTTTTTTCCTTGCTGACGTCCGGGTGGAACTTGCGCGCCAGCTTGCGGTAGGCGCGCTTGATCTCTTCCGGTGTGGCATCACGCGCCACACCCAGCGTCTCGTAGTAGTCCTTGAATTCCATGAATACCTTTCACAGGGAATGGAAGCCCGCTTGACTTTAGCGGCTTGTGATGCAGGCGGGTGTAAGAAATCGACGCGAGATGCGCTGCATCAAGGCATCGCGTCCGCACCCGGACGGGGTGGGACGCGCTGGAGGCAGACACCTACCGCGGCGGCCATCCGCGGCCTATCATGGCCGCATGACTTTCCCAACCGACACCCTGCGTCCCCTGTTTGATGCCCAGCACCTGGCCAGCCGCGCCCAGATCGACGTGCCGCTGGCCTTGCGGCGCGACCGGCTGCAGCGCATGAATCGCCTGCTCGACCAGCATGGCGCCGCGCTGGCGCAGGCGGTGCAGCAGGACTTCGGCGTGCGTTCGCCGCAGCTGACCGAGATCGCCGACCTGCTGACCCTGCGCCTGACGCTCGCCGCCACGCTCAAACACCTGGCGACGTGGATGAAGCCGGTGCGCGTTCGCACACCGATCTACCTGCAGCCCTCACGCGCTTTTTTGCAGCGGCAGCCGCTGGGCGTGGTCGGCGTGATCTCACCCTGGAACTACCCGGTTCAGCTTGCACTGGGCCCGGTCATCACCGCGTTGGCTGCCGGCAACCGCGTGATGCTCAAGCCGAGCGAGCTGACACCGGCGACCGCGGCGCTGATGGAAAAGTTGCTCGGCGAAGCCTTTGCTCCGGACGAGGTTTGCGTGGTGCAGGGTGACGGCGAAGTCGCCGCGGCTTTTGCGGCCTTGCCTTTCGATCACCTGTTTTTTACCGGCTCCACCGCCGTCGGCCGCAAGGTCGCTGCAGCCGCGGCCGCCAACCTGACGCCGACCACCTTGGAACTCGGCGGCAAGTCGCCCTGCATCGTGGACGCCTCCTGCGATCTGGATACCGCCGCGATCAGGATCGCGCACGGCAAGCTGCTCAATGCCGGCCAGACCTGTATCGCGCCCGACTACGTGCTGGTGCCGCGGGGCAGTGAAGCGGCGTTCGGCGAGGCCTTTGCGCGCGCCGTGGCGCAGCTGTTTCCCACCATCACCGGCAACCCCGACTACGCGTCCATCATCAGCCCGCGCCACCATGAGCGCCTGCAGGCCCTGCTGGCCCAGGCCCAGGCCGGTGGCGCACGCCTGCAGGTCGTCAACCCCGGTGATGCCGCGGCCACCCACTCGCGCCAGATGCCGCCGGTGCTGGTGTTCGACACCGCCGCCGATTCAAAACTGCTCAGCGAAGAAATTTTTGGCCCCATCCTGCCGGTGCTGGCCTATACGACCATGGACGAGGCCATCCGCTACATCAACGACAGGCCGCGCCCGCTGGCGCTGTACTGGTTCGGCACCGATACGGCGGCACGCGACGACGTGCTGGCCCGCACCGTCAGCGGCGGCGTGACCGTCAACGAAACCCTGATGCATGTCGCCCACGAGAATTTGCCTTTCGGCGGCGTCGGCGAAAGCGGCTGGGGCAGCTACCACGGCGAGGCCGGCTTTCTGCGTTTGACGCAACAAAAGCCGGTGCTGGTGCAGTCGAAGTGGGCGCGCGGGGATTTGTTTTATCCGCCGTATGGCAAGCGCTTTGACCAGGTGATGGGCTTGTTGAAACGCCTAATCTAGCGATCGTTGGTCTGGGGGGTGGTTGGGGAGAATGAGTCGAGCCAATCCTGAACTGGTCGGCGCTAGCCGGCCCTGGTGCCGCACATTGACCGAGCTGCTGTCGCGGTGGCACGCCGGGCTTTCGCCCGACTCCTACGCCCGATCCAGCGTTTTGTCCCTTTCTTGCAGCAAGACGGCCCGGCAGCATGGGTGTTTCTGCATGACTGACGGGATCACCCATGAAACACAACACCCTGATTTTTTCTGCGCTGATCGGCGCGGTGGCCAGTGCGCGTTCGATGACGCCGATGGCCACCATCGCTGCAGCGCGGCTGCTCGGCCATCAGACTCCCGGGCGGCTGGTTCTGCTGGATCGCCCTCTGTTCAGGAATGGCGCGCTGGCCATGGGCGTGGGTGAACTGCTCGGCGACAAGATGAAGACGGCGCCTGACCGGACGGTCTTTTTGGGACTGCTGGCGCGTGTGATGAGCGCCGGTATCGCCGGCGCTGCGCTGGCGCCGCGTGGCCGCGAGCAGGCCGGCGCCTTGACGGCGGTTGCGAGCGCCGTGCCGCTTGCCTATGTCACGCTGGCCGGTCGCAAGCGTGCCATGGCACGCGTGGGTCAAACCCGCAGCGGGCTGATTGAAGACGCGCTGATCGTCGCCGCCGGCGCCGCGATTGTGGCGCTTGCCGTGCGGCGGCAGGGGGGTGGGTGATCCCGGGGTACGCCTTTAACGCCCCGCCCCAAACACCTGCACCCAGTACACCCCCGACTTGCTCTGCGGGTTCACCACAAAGGCCGCGCCCATTTCCTCAAACTTCGGCGCCATGATGTTGGCGCAGTGGCCGGGGCTGCCCAGCCATCCCTGCACCGCGAGCTCGGGTGTCAT
>CALRTF020000028.1:0-26792 GCA_943370985.1 Paenacidovorax caeni | reverse complement strand
AGCGCGACCTGCACTTCCGCCAGCGCCGGGATCGGCACCCACAGCGGCAACTCCTCGTCGAGCACATGGTCCTCGCGCACATAACCATGGGCCAGCACGTAGTCGCCGAGTTGCTGGCTGTTGCGCAGTCCGGCGCAGTGGCCCAGCATGATCCAGGCATGCGGGCGCAGCACGGCGATGTGGTCGGTGATGTTCTTGGCGTTGGCCGGGCCGACGCCGATGTTGACCATGGTGATGCCGCTGCGGTCGGCGCGCATCAGGTGGTAGGCCGGCATCTGCGGCAGCCGCGGCGGCGCCATGCCGAGTTCGTCGCCGGCCACCGGCGGCAAGCCGTTGCGGCGCGTCACCACGTTGCCGGGCTCGACAAACGCGATGTATTCGCTGTCGGGTCTGGCCATCTCCTCATGGCCCAGCCGGACAAACTCGTCAATATAGAACTGGTAGTTGGTGTACAGCACGAAGTTCTGGAACCAGTGCGGCGAGGTGCCGGTGTAGTGGCGCAGGCGCTGCAGTGAGTAGTCGACCCGCGCCGCCGTGAACAGCGCCAGCGGCTGCGGTTCACCCGGGCTGGCCTCGTAAGTGCCGTTGGCAATGCCGTCGTCCATCGCAGCCAGGTCCGGCAGGTCGAACACGTCACGCATCAGCATGCGGCGCGCCGCGCTCAGGCTGCCTTCAATGTGGTCATGCTCGGCGAACGAGAAGTGCACCGGAATCGGCTGGGTGCTGGTGCCCACTTCCAGTTCCACCGAATGGTTTTGCAGCAGCAGCCGGAACTGCTCGAGGTAGTAATTGCCGTAGAGGTCAGGCCGGGTCAGCGTGGTTTCGTAACGGCCGGGGCCGGCGACAAAACCGTAACTGAGCTGGTCGATGTCGGGTGTCTCCAGAATGGCGCGCGCCACGGTCTCGGTCTGCACCCGCACAAAGGGGTAACAGGCGCGCACATGGCCGGGCAGGGTTTCCCCCGCCACATAACGGTGCATGGCGCCGCGCAGGTGCGCGATCTGCTGGTCGTAAATCAGCCGCACCTGCGCCAATGCGGCGGCCGGGTCGGTGTAACGGGTGGGCGCGATGAAGGCGGGCAGGTAGGGCATGGGCTTACAACTTCTCCAGACAGGTCTCATTGTGCCCCGCCGGACGAAACGCCGGGTTTGGCCGCCGCTGACACGAAACCGACACATTGCGACCCTAGATTCACGGCAACACCACCTGGAGAGACCATGGACGCTGCCATCCGAATCAACACCCTGAGCAAGACATTTGGCAATGGCCGCAAGGCCCTGCAGGCGATCGACCTGAGCATTGCACCCGGGGAGATGGTCGCGCTGATAGGCGCTTCCGGCTCCGGCAAGTCCACCCTGCTGCGGCACATGGCGGGCCTGATGGCCGGTGATGCTGCCGGCCAGGGTTCCATCGTGATTCATGGCCGCACGGTGCAGAGCAACGGCAAGATCGCTGCCAACATCCGCTCGGTGCGGTCCGGCATCGGGTTTGTGTTCCAGCAGTTCAACCTGGTCGGCCGCCTGCCGGTGCTGGTCAACGTGCTGGCCGGCACCCTGCACCGGGTGCCGATGTGGCGCAGCCTGATCCGCTGGTTCACGGCCGAGGAAAAGGCCAGGGGCATCGAGGCGCTGCGCCGTGTCGGGATTGCCGAGTGTTTTGCGCAGCGCGCCTCCACGCTGTCGGGCGGCCAGCAGCAGCGCGCCGCGATTGCCCGCGCCATGGTGCAGGGCGCCAAAGTGGTGCTGGCCGATGAGCCGATTGCCTCGCTGGATCCGGAGTCCTCGCGCAAGGTCATGGACATCCTGGCGCGCATCAACCGCGAAGACCGCTGCACCGTGGTGGTATCGCTGCACCAGGTCAATGTGGCCATGAAGTACTGCGCCCGCACCATCGCCCTGCACCAGGGCAAGGTGGTCTACGACGGCCCCTCGGTGGGCCTGACGCCTGCCGTGCTGCGCGATCTGTACGGCGCCGAAGCCGATGACATCCTGTCCCTGGGTGATGCCATCTCCAGCCTGGAAGACAAGGTTAAACCCGTTCCCCACCTGGCCTGGCCGACGCCGATGGCGCAGGCCGCCTGATCTCATCTTCTACCTCCACCTTTCAAGGAATCACCATGTTCAAGAAAATTTTTGCCGGGCTCGCCGCAGCGACGCTGCTTGCATTGGCCCCGGTCCATGCGCAAGACCTCAAGGAACTCAATTTCGGCATCATCTCGACCGAGTCCTCGCAGAACCTGAAGTCCGACTGGCAACCGCTGCTGGACGACATGGCGAAAAAGACCGGCTACAAGGTCAATGCCTTCTTCGCGCCCGACTATGCCGGCATCATCGAAGGCATGCGTTTCGGCAAGGTGCACCTGGCCTGGTACGGCAACAAGTCGGCGATGGAGGCGGTGGACCGCGCCGGCGGCGAAGTGTTCGCCCAGATGGTCAATGCCGACGGCACCCAGGGTTATTACTCGCACTTTGTGGTGCACAAGGACAGCCCGCTCAAGAACCTCGACGATGTGATCAAAAACGCCAAGAACCTGTCCTTCGGCAATGGGGACCCCAACTCCACCTCGGGCTTCCTGGTGCCCGGCTACTATGTTTTCGCGCAGAACAAGATCGATGCGCGGACCGCCTTCCGGGTCTCACGCAGTGCCAATCACGAAACCAATGCGCTGGCCGCTGTCAACAAGCAGGTCGATGTGGCCGTGACCAACAGCGAGACCATGGACAAGATCAAGGACCGCATGCCGGAGAAGTACAAGGACATCCGGATTGTCTGGACCTCGCCGCTGATTCCGCTGGACCCGCTGGTCATGCGCAAGGACCTGCCGGCCGCCACGCAGCAAAAGCTCAAGGACTTTTTCTTCAGCTACGGACAGGGCGGCCAGCAGGAAAAAGACGTGCTGATGAAAATCTCCAAGCTGTCGGCCTTCAAGCCTTCCACCAATGCCCAGCTGATCCCGATCCGCCAGCTCGAGCTGTTCAGGGAACGCAACAAGTTCGAGGCCGACGCGAACCTGCCCGGCGCTGAAAAGCAGGCCAAGGTCGCCGAGATCGACCGCAAGCTCGCCGAGCTGGCCAAGAACTGAGTCCGGCCGTGAGTACCACTGCGCGCCTGCCGGTGCCGACCCCGCCTGCGCTGCCGGACATGCCGCGCACCAGCCTGCTGGGCATGCTGGCCTGGGGCGTGCTGCTGGCCTTGCTGGCCCTGTCCTGGAAAGGCGCCGACATGCGGCCGCTGGACCTGTTGCGCGACTCCGGCAACATGGCCGAATACGCGGCCAGCTTTTTCCCGCCCAACTTCAGCCAGTGGCGCATTTACCTCGCCGAGATGGTGATCACGGTGCAGATCGCGCTGTGGGGTACGGCATTGGCGGTGGTTTGCGCCGTGCCGCTGGCGCTGCTGTCGTCTGCCAACATCGCGCCGGTCTGGGTGCGCCAGCCGGTGCGAAGGCTGATGGACGCGGCACGCGCCATCAACGAGATGGTGTTTGCCATGTTGTTCATCGTGGCCGTGGGCCTGGGGCCGTTCGCCGGCGTGCTGGCGCTGTGGATCCATACCACCGGCATCCTGGCCAAGCTGTTCTCGGAGGCGGTGGAATCGATCGACCCGCAGCCGGTCGAAGGCATACGCGCCACCGGCGCCAACGCGCTGGAGGAAATCCTCTACGGCGTGATCCCCCAGGTGCTGCCGCTGTGGATTTCCTACACGCTGTACCGCTTCGAGTCGAATGTGCGTTCGGCCTCGGTGGTTGGCATGGTGGGGGCCGGCGGCATCGGCGTGGTGTTGTGGGAGATCATCCGCGGTTTCCAGTACGCCGAAACCTGCGCCGTGATGATCATCATTGTGGTCACCGTCAGCGTGATCGACCTGATCTCGGCGCGTATCCGCAAAGCCTTGGTCTAGAAGGAAAAAACATGGCGCTGACGCTGGATGAGATCACCGGCCTGTTTCACGCGAAGGGCGCGACCCAGTACGGCGCCGAAGCCGTGACCCAGCAGCAGCATGCGCTGCAGTGCGCGTATCTGGCCGAGCAGGCCGGCGCGGCGCCGGCCCTGATCGCGGCGGCGCTGCTGCATGACCTGGGGCACCTGCTGGCGCCTGAAAGGGCGCCGGCCGCCGGGGCGGCGGACGACCTGCATCAGTTCATCGCGCTGCCGTTTCTGCGGGCCGTGTTTCCGGAGGCCGTGCTGGCACCGATACGTCTGCACGTGGACGCCAAGCGTTACCTGTGCCAGGCCGACCCGGCTTACTGGGCTGGCCTGTCGCCGGCGTCGAAACAGAGCCTGGTGCTGCAGGGCGGACCTTTTTCGGCGCAAGAAGCGGCGGAGTTCATGGAACAGGCCTTTGCGGCCGATGCGGTGGCGTTGCGGCGCTGGGATGACGGCGCCAAGGACCCGCAGGCCAGCACGCCCGGCTGGACGCACTATGCGGCTGTGCTTGAGCGCGCCAGTTGCGCGGAGCCGATCGCGGCCAGGTAGTCCGCCAGTTGCCGGCCGGCGTCGGCCAGCTCGCCGTTGTTCACAATCACACAGTCGGCGCGCATGGCATCGAACGCCGTGTTGCGTTCCATGCGCCGGGCCACCGCGTCGGCACTGTCGCGGCCGCGCAGGAGCAGGCGCCGGGCCAGGGCCCCGGCGTCTGCGGTGATGTGCACCACCTGGATATGGGGTGAAGCCGGCAGGCCGTGGACATGTTCACGCGATCCGTTGACCACCACCGCTTGCCCCGCGCCGACGGCATCCCCGTAGCGGCTGCTGATGCCATAGGAAAAGCCGTGGGCCTGCCAGTGCCAGCTCAGGGCGCCGGTTTGCAACAATGCGGAGAAGGCTGCGGGCGTCAGCGCGTCATGGTCCGAGCCCGCCTGTACCGGGCGGGTCACAAAGCGCCGCGCGAACACAATGTCGGCGCGGGAGGCGAGTGAGTGCTGCGCGTATGCCATCACGCTGTCCTTGCCCGAGCCCGAGGGCCCGCAGACGAAGACCCAGACACCGTTTCCGCCAACAGTGCTCATGCCGACAGCCGCAGGTCGATGAGCCGCCGAAACGGCATGTCCGGGCCCTGTTCGACAAACAGGCAGAGCCGGTCCAGCGACAGCGGCGCCTGGGCATTCAGTCTTGCCGGCTGCCCGGCCAGGGCCTGGCCCACGCGTTGCGCGGTGGACGCGTCGACCGGGCCGGTCAGGGTCATGTGAAAACGAAAGCGCTCGAGCACATACGGGTAACCATGCAGCGCCAGCAGTTCGGCTTCACGCGCATCGAGGCCAGCATTGCGGCGTCGTGCCAGGTCGGCTTCGCTCGGTGGCGCGCGCAGGTCGTCCAGGCCGGTCACGCAGGCGGCAGCCAGGCCTTGCAAATCCGCAGGCGCCGCCGCCGGAACCAGCGCCGCGAAGTTGCCCAGCGTGGCCAGTTGCATCGGACCCAGCGCCACGGGCCTCAGTGTCTGCGCAAGCCGGCGCAGTCGCGCGACCAGGTCGGACTCCTGGTGGCCGGCCGAGAGGTGAAACGGGGCTTTGAGCGTGGCATGAAAGCCGTACCGGCGCGGTTCGGCCGTGAGGGCCTGCAACTCCTGCGGCCCGATGCCGGCCACCTCGGGTTGGGGCAGTGCCGTGTTGTCGTGTTCGTCGCGGCCCAGCCAGTGCGCACCGAAGGTCCACCAGGCCGAGTGTTTGGCCGGCGAAAAATAAATCGCGTAACGTGCGCTCATGCAGCTTCTCCGGTGTCCTGGCCGGCGCTGACCACCAGTTGCACCCGGTCACCGCAAAACACCGTCTCGCCGTATTTGATCGGCCTGCCGTCCATGTCCACATCGAGGCACTCGACGCAGAGCACCGGCCGGCTGGTGGCCTGTTTGAGCAGGCGCGCGGTTTCGTCCGATGGCATTTGCGTGGTAATGCGGCTTTGCGCGCGCAGGTAATCGACCACCCCGAAATGCCGCAGGATGTCGGTGGTGCGGGTGCCATCATTCAACATCTCCAGCAGCCCGGCAAAACGTGCGGCGGGGTAATACGCGGTGGCCAGCGCAATCGGCTGGTTGTTGGCTTCGTCCAGCATCTCCACCATCAGCACTTTTGCGTTTTTTTCCAGCCCCAGTTCTTCGGCCGCACGCTCGGGCGCCGGCATCTCCCGGGCCGTCAACAGCTGCTTGCTCGGCAGCAGGCCCTGGCGCTGCAGGTTCTCACTGAAGCGTGTGCGGCTCGACAACCTGTAGTCCAGCAGTTCGTGCTGCACAAAAGTGCCGCGTCCCGGCTCGATGCGCACCAGCCCGTCGAGCTGCAGCGCCGCCACCGCCTGGCGCAGGGTATGGCGGTTCACGCCGAAGCGCTGCGACAGTTCGCTTTCACTGGGCAGGCGGCCGCTGGCCGTGAAGGCGCGGTTGCGGATTTCGGTGCCCAGGGTGTCGGCGATCTGCTTCCAGACGGCCACGCCGCTGCGCCTGCCGGGTGCGCTGGAAAAAGTGCGTTCGCTTGTCATCATTTGGTCATGTTGTCCGGTTGAACTAGCTGTCTCTTGCATTCGATGTGCAGCATTTTTTGCACTGCCTTCAACTCTAGTGACTGATTTAGACATCTGTATGACAAACCAGGCGATTCATGAAAACCAGGCCGCCCGCCGGCAATGGCTGGGCGTGCTGTCGCGCGCCGGGCGGGACGAGCTGGAGCTGGCGCTGGCGGCGCTGGCCGATCTGCCGCCGATTGAACATGTGCGGCCGCCGGAGCCGGGCATGGTGATGTTGCGGGGCCGGGTCGGCGGTACCGGCGATGCCTTCAATCTCGGCGAAGCCACCGTCACGCGTTGCGCGTTGCGGCTGGGCGCAGGCGCGCTGGGCGTGGGCTACACGCTGGGGCGCGACCGCCGCAAGGCCGAACTGGTGGCGCTGTTTGATGCGCTGCTGCAGGACGAGACACGCCAGGCGCGGCTGCTGCGTGAGCTGATCACACCGATGCAGCAAGGGCAGGCGGCAGGGCGCGAATCAACAAGCCGTTCGGCCGCAGCGTCCAAAGTTGAATTTTTTACCTTTGTCCGGGGAGAGGCATGAATCCACACACATTGAGCGCGGGTTTTGCCGACCCGGTGCACGAGTCCCAGGCGGCCTTTCGCGCCGTGCTGGAAGCGCTGTCCCGGCCGGGGCAGCGCATGGCCGTCGGTCGCCCGGTCAAGGGCTTGCCGCTGGGCCCGGCGATGGCGCATCTGCTGCTGGCACTGAGCGATGACGACACGCCGGTCTGGTGGCAACAGCCCGGCGAGGCCGCGGACTGGCTGCGGTTTCATACCGGCGCGCGTGTGGCGGCAGCGCCGGCGGACGCGGCGTTTGCGGTGATCGGCGATGTGGCCGCCATGCCTGCACTGGAGATTTTTGCGGCCGGATCGGCGGAATCACCGGAACATGGGGCGACCCTGCTGGTCGAGGTGCCGTCGCTGGGCGACGGTCCGGCGGTGGAGTGGCATGGCCCCGGCATCCGCGACAGACAGACGGTCCGGCTCGCTGGACTGCCCGACAGCTTCTGGACCCGCTGGCAGGCCAACCATGCGGCCTTTCCGCAAGGTGTGGACATTGTTTTTTGCTGCGCGGATGCCGTGCTGGGTTTGCCGCGGACGACGCGGGTTCGTCGACTTGAAGGAGTTTGATATGTATGTAGCTGTGAAAGGCGGCACCGCCGCCATCGAAGCTTCCTGGCGCCTGCTGGCCGCGCAGTGCCGCGGCGACACCGCGCTGCCGGCCCTGTCGGTGGCGCAGATCCGGGAGCAGCTGCCGCTGGCCGTGGACCGCGTGATGTCGGAAGGATCCCTGTACGACCCGGAGCTGGCCGCACTCGCCATCAAGCAGGCCGGCGGCGACCTGGTCGAGGCGATTTTCCTGCTGCGCGCCTACCGCACCACCCTGCCGCGTTTCGGCTACAGCCTGCCCCTGGACACCGCGCGCATGGCGCTGACACGGCGGGTCTCTGCGACCTTCAAGGATGTTCCCGGCGGCCAGGTGCTGGGCGCGACCTATGACTACACCCAGCGTCTGCTGGACTTTGCGCTGCTGGCCGAAGGCGAAGGCGAGGCCTCGCCGGCTGCAACGGAAGAAGCGGCTCAGCTCTTGCCGGCACACATGCCGCGCATCAATGACCTGATGGCCCGCGAGGGCCTGATGGAAGTGCCGCAGCCCGGCGCGCAGGAGCCGCCCGGCGACCTGACGCGCGAGCCCCTGATGTTCCCGGCGGACCGCCCGCTGCGCCTGCAGGCGCTGGCGCGCGGCGACGAGGGCTGGTTGCTGGCGCTGGGCTACTCGACCCAGCGCGGATACGCCAACAGCCACCCGTTTGCCGGTGAAATCCGGCGCGGCAGGGTCTCGGTGGAGATCCAGGCCGACGAGCTCGGCTTTCCCATCGACATCGGCGAGGTCGAGCTGACAGAGTGCCAGATGATCAACCAGTTCGCCGGCAACCGCGAGCATCCGCCGCAGTTCACCCAGGGTTACGGCCTGGCGTTCGGCGGCGCCGAGCGCAAAAGCATGGCCATGGCGCTGGTGGACCGGTCGCTGCGCGCGCGGGAGCTCGGCGAACTGGCCACCTCACCGGCGCAGGACGAGGAATTTGTACTCTCGCATGCGGACAGCCTCGAAGCCTCCGGTTTTGTGCAGCACCTGAAGCTGCCGCACTACGTGGATTTCCAGTCCGAACTCGAGCTGGTGCGCAAGCTGCGCGCCGCCCACGCGCAGGACAAGCAGGCCGGCCCGGGTGAGGAACACTCCGGCGAAACAGCCGCAACCCTGCAGAAGGCCGCATGATGGACCCCAACTACAACTTCGGCTTTCTCGACGAGCGGACCAAGAAGATGATCCGCCGCGCCATGCTCAAGGCCGTGGCCATTCCCGGCTACCAGGTGCCCTTTGGCTCGCGCGAAATGCCGTTTGCCTACGGCTGGGGCACCGGCGGCGTGCAGGTCACCGCCAGCATCATCGGGCAGGGCGACGTGCTCAAGGTGATCGACCAGGGCGCCGACGACACCACCAATGCGGTTAACATCCGGCGCTTTTTTGCACGCACCACCGGGGTGGAAACCACCGAAAAAACCGCGGCCGCCAGCATCATCCAGACACGCCACCGCATTCCCGAGCGGGCGCTGAAGGAAGGCCAGGTCATTGTTTACCAGGTGCCGATGCCGGAGCCGCTGTTCCGTCTCGAGCCGCGCCGCCGTGAAACCATCACCATGCATGCGCTGGCCGAATACGGCCTGATGAACGTGAAGCTTTACGAGGACATTGCCCAGCTCGGCGCGATCTCGAAAACCTACGACTACCCGGTGCTGGTCAACGGGCGTTACCTGAGCTCACCCTCGCCGATACCGAAGTTCGACAACCCCAAGATGCACATGAATCCTGCCTTGCAGCTGTTCGGGGCGGGCCGCGAAAAACGCATTTACGCGATCCCGCCCTATACCGAGGTGCGCAGCCTCGACTTCGAGGACCATCCTTTCGAGGTGCAGCGCTGGGACCATGCCTGTGCCTTGTGCGGCGCGGCCGACAGCTTTCTCGATGAAATGATTGTGGACGACGCCGGCAGCCGGCTCTTCGTCTGCTCGGACAGCGACTACTGCGGCGAACGCCGCGACGCCGGCCACACCGGAACGCAGCAGGCGGTGCAGATGCCCGACGTGCTGGCGCGCGCCGGGGCGGAGGGCGCACGATGAACAAGGATCTGCTGCTGTCGGCGCGCGGCGCCGGCAAACAGTTCATGCAGGCCGGCCGGCTGCGCTGGGCTTGCCGCGATGTGAGTTTTGACCTCTACCCCGGCGAGGTGCTGGCGGTGGTCGGTGAATCCGGTTCCGGCAAGTCCACCCTGCTGCGCCTTCTGGCCGCGCGCCTGGCTTGCGATGCCGGGTCGGTGCACTATGACGTGCGGGAAGAGGCCGGTGCTGCCGGCGCCGGGCCGGCCCGCAGCGCGGCCGGGCTGGTCGATCTGGCCGGCCTGTCCGAGGCTCGCCTGCGCTGGCTGGCCCGCACCGACTGGGGTTTTGTCGAGCAGCACGCGCGCGACGGCCTGCGTATGAATGTCTCGGGCGGCGCCAACATCGGCGAACGCATGATGGCGCTGGGCAGCCGCCACTACGGCAAGCTGCGCGGCCAGGCGCTGGACTGGATGGAACGTGTCGAACTCGATGCGGGCCGCATTGACGACCTTCCCGGCACCTACTCCGGCGGCATGCAGCAGCGGCTGCAGATCGCACGCAACCTGGTCACGCATCCGCGGCTGGTCTTCATGGACGAGCCGACCACCGGCCTCGACGTGTCGGTGCAGGCGCGGCTGCTGGACCTGCTGCGCGAGCTGGTGGACCAGCTGCAGCTCGCGGCAGTGATCGTGACCCATGACCTGGCCGTCGCCCGGCTGCTGGCGCACCGAATGCTGGTCATGAAGGACGGCCAGGTGGTCGAACAGGGGCTGACCGACCGCGTGCTCGACGACCCGCAGCATGCCTACACGCAGCTGCTGGTGTCCTCGGTCCTGACCCCCTGAACCGTCCTTCCCACATTCGCCGTGAGTGCCCATGACCGCCCTGCTTGAAACCACCCAACTGTCGAAAACCTTCACCCTGCACGGCCGCGGCGGCCTGGCGCTGCCGGTGTTCTCGGGCATAGACCTCAGCGTTTTTGCCGGCGAGTGTCTGGCGCTGACCGGCCACTCCGGCAGCGGCAAAAGTTCGCTGCTGCGCTGCCTCTACGGCAACTACGGCGCCAGCGCCGGCGAGGTGCGCGTGCGCCACGATGACGCGTGGGTTCGCCTGTCACATGCCGAACCGCGCGAGGTGCTCGAGGTGCGGCGCCGCACCCTCGGTTATGTGTCGCAATTCCTGCGCGTGATCCCGCGTGTCTCGACCCTGGACATCGTGGCCGAACCCTTGCGCCGTCTCGGTGTCGCGGCCGACGATGCGCGCGCGGAAGCGGCGCAGTGGCTGGCGCGACTGAACCTGCAGGAGCGGCTGTGGCATTTGCCGCCGGCGACCTTTTCCGGCGGCGAGCAGCAACGCGTGAACATCGCCCACGGCCTGATCGCCGGCCAGCCGGTGCTGCTGCTGGACGAGCCGACCGCATCGCTGGACGCCGACAACCGCGCCGTGGTGGTGGACCTGATCCGGGCCGCGCGTGCCCGCGGCGCCGCCGTCATCGGCATTTTTCATGACGACGAAGTCCGCGAGGCGGTGGCCAGCCGCTGCTTCGACGTGGAACAACACCGTACCTCCCTCTGAACCGGAAAAACAGCACATGACACAACGCATCATCAAAAACGCAAGAATCGTCACCGCCGACGAGGAATTCACCGGTTGCATGGTGATCGAGGGGCAGACCATCCACGCGATCGATCGCGGCGATACCTCGTTGGCGGCGGCCGAGGACTGGGCCGGCGACTGGCTGCTGCCCGGCCTGGTCGAGTTGCACACCGACAACCTCGAAAAACACCTGGTGCCGCGTCCCGGCGTGTTGTGGAATGCCCATTCGGCCACCGTCATGCATGACGCGCTGTGCGCCGCCGCCGGCATCACCACGGTGCTCGACTCCATCGTGATCGGCGACATGGACCGCGGCGGCGCCCGCAGCCAGACCCAGCATGTGTCGATTCAGGCGCTGCACGAATGCCGCGGCGAAGGCCTGCTCCGGGTCGACCACCTGCTGCACCTGCGCTGCGAGATTTCGGCGCCCGACATCGTCGAGGTGTTCGAGCGTTATGCCGACGACTCGCTGCTGGAACTGGTCAGCGTGATGGACCACACGCCGGGCCAGCGCCAGTGGCGCGATTTGACCAAATACCGGCGTTATTCCGAGCGATATGGCCGCTTCGACGATGCGCAATACGAAGCGCTGGTGGCGGAACTCACGGCCCACCAGCTGCGTTATGCCATCCCGAACCGCGCCGCGGTGATTGCCGCCAGCCATGCGCGCGGCCTGCCGCTGGCCAGCCACGACGACACGGAGGTCAGCCACGTGGAACAGGCCAGCGGGGAAAACATTGCGATTTCCGAGTTCCCGACGACCGTGGCGGCGGCGCGGGCGGCCCGTGATGCCGGCATTGCCATCGTGATGGGCGGTCCCAACCTCGTCAAAGGCGGCTCGCATTCGGGCAACGTGTCGGCGGCCGAACTGGCTGGCCTGGACCTGCTGGACATCTTTTCGTCGGACTACGTGCCGGCGAGTTTGCTGCAGTCGGCCTTCCTGCTGTGCGAGACCGCCGGCTGGAGCCTGCCCAAGGCGGTCAAGACCGTGACCCGCAATCCGGCCCGCGCCATTGGCCTGACCGACCGGGGCGAGCTGGCGCCCGGCCTGCGCGCCGACCTGATCCGCGTGCGCAAAAGCGGCGGCATGCCGATTGTTCGCGGCGCCTGGCACCAGGGCGAGCGCGCCTTTTAGGGTGTGCGCTGCTGTCGGACAGGGCGGCGTGGCTGTCAGCCGGGCGCCTACAGCCGGTCTGGCTGCCTGCTGACTAGCCCAAATTTGCCGGCTCTCCTACAGTCACAGCCATCAACACACACCTGTGCCACCACACCTAGGAGCTGCCATGAGAGTCGATGCCCCCCTCGCCAATCCGTTTGCGCTGATGATGGCGCCCCAGCAGGTGCTGGAGGCGATGGAGAAGTCGGATTCGCTGCGCCGTCTGCAGCACCAGGTGTTTCACCCGCTGGACACCCGCGCCGCTTTCCAGGCCGATGCCGACCTGGCCGCGTTTGATGCGGCGATAGAGCGCGCCAACATCGTGCTGCCGCCGGAGTCCGACGAAGCGGTTTAATTGTTGGCGACTGGCGCGGCCTTGAACGGCTCGCGCATGGTCACAAACTCCTCGGCCACCGTGGGGTGGATGCCGATGGTGCTGTCGAACACCGCCTTGGTGGCGCCGGCCTTCATCGCCACCGCAAAACCCTGGACAATCTCGCCCGCATCGGGACCCACCATGTGCAGGCCGACCACGCGGTCGGTCGCATCGTCCACCAGCAGCTTCATCAGTGTGCGTTCGCTGCTGCCGCTGAGCGTGTGTTTGAGGGCCTTGAAGTCGGCGCGATAGACCGTGACCTTGCCGAATTCCCTGCGCGCGTCGGCTTCAGAAAAACCGACCGTGCCGATGTTCGGGTGCGTGAATACCGCGGTCGGCACAAATTCGTAACTCATGCTGCGCGGCTTCTTGCCGGCGGCCGCGCCCAGCAAATGGTCCACCACCACCATGGCTTCGCCCAGCGCCACCGGCGTGAGCTGCAGGCGCGCCGTCACATCGCCCAGCGCATAGACCGAAGGCAGCGAGGTCTGGTAGTGGCGATTCACCTCGATGGCGCCTTTGGCGGACAGCTTGACGCCGGCGCTTTCCAGGCCCAGGCCGTTGGTGTTGGGCACACGGCCGGTGGCGTAGAGCACGGCGTCCACCGTGCAGGCCGCGGCGCCGCCCTTGAATTCGACGGTCAGGCCGTCCGCGGTCTTGCCGATGGCCGCGACTTCTGCGGCGAAGCGGAAGTCGACGCCGGTTTTGGCCATCTCGGCCGCGACAAAGCTGCGCACGTCGTCGTCGAAGCCGGTCAGCAGTTTTTCACCGCGGTGCACCTGGATGACTTCAGCCCCCAGGCCGTTGAAAATCGACGCGAATTCGCAGGCGATGTAACCGCCGCCGACCACCAGCAGCCGCTTCGGAAAGGGCGTGAGGTCGAACATCTGGTCCGAGGTCAGTATGTGTTCGCGCCCGCTCACGGCGGGCACGGTCGGCGTGCCGCCGGTGGCGATCAGGATGTTTTTGGCCGTGAATGTCTTGTCCTCCACCTTCACGGTGTGGCCGTCCACCAGCGTGGCCCAGCCGGTGATGATGTTCACGCCGGCCCCCAGCAGCAGGCCCTGGTAAATGCCGTTCAGGCGCGTGATCTCGCGCGCGCGGTTGGCCTTGAGGACGTCCCAGTCGAACACCGGTGCCGGCCCGGACCAGCCGAAGCCGTGCGACTCTTCGAACGCGTCGCCGTAGTGTGCCGCGTAGCTGTAGAGTTTTTTCGGGATGCAGCCGACGTTGACGCAGGTGCCGCCCATGGCCGCCACCTCGGCCAGTGCCACCCGCGCGCCGCGTTGCGCCGCCATGCGCGCGGCCCGCACGCCGCCACTGCCGCCGCCGATGACAAACAGGTCGTAATCAAAATTTTTCATAAAGGGTCTTGTTGGTGCGGATAGTGAACATGCAGCATGCCTGCAGCGACGTGAACCTGCATGGGGCAGGGACTTGCATATCAAAAAGGATAGCTGAAAGCGAGGGCCACACCGGGGCGTGGGGCTGTTTGGCTGAAAAGCCGGAAGCGGCAGGGGCGGGGGCAGGCAAACCCCCTTTGTTTTCGGCAGGAAAAGCACCAGACTGGGCTGTGCCGCCGCCTGGCGTTTCCAGGCCATCTTTCCACGTGGGTCCCCATGACGTCTGTTCCCGCCCCCTGTCCCGCATGGGCCGCTGAAGTTGATGCGTTCACCGAGGTCCTGCTTGTCGGTGGCCTGGGGGCGGCGCTGGACTTCCTGAACACACGCACAGACTACCGCTTCACCTTTGTCTACAAGTCCGAGCCCCCTTTTGCGCGGCGCGTGCTGGTCCATGACCGGGAGTCCCTCTATATTTCGAGCCGCGATCTGGTGCCTGTGACGCAGACCTTTTTCGGGTTCATGCTGGGCGAGCCGGCCTTCGCCACCGCCGACGGCTTGCTGGACGAACGCAGCTGCCGGCACCCGGCCCGCACGCACTTCCGCGGGTTTTTCGGCATTCAGCTGCCTTACCCCGATGGGCGTCTTTACGGCTGGCTGGCCCACGCCAGTCCGGGCGCGGTCCCGCTTCCGGAACATGAAGCCGGTTTTTTGCAACTCGCTGCCGTGCCGCTGATGCGCCAGCTGGAGACCCTGGCCCCCTCCTGAGCCGGAACGGCTCAGGCCCGGAACTCCCGGAGTTCCTGTTTGATCCAGTCGATGAACACCCGCGTGCGCATGGGCAGAAGCCGGGCGTGCGGATACACCACATGGATGGGGCGGGTCGGCGGCTCGAAATTTTCGAGCACGATGCGCAACTGCCGGGTCTTCAGGAAGGGCGCGACCTGGTACGAAAAAAACATGCCGACGCCAGCGCCTGCTGCGCAGGCGGCGACCGCAGGCGCATTCTGGTTGAATTCCAGGTTGCCGCTGACATTCAGGCGCAGCGGCTTGCCCTGGTCCATGAAAGGGCCCCAGTTGGGCGCGTGGTCGCTGACGCGCACGCAATTGGCCTTGAGCAGGTCCTTCGGGTGCTGCGGTTCGCCGTGAGACTTGAGCCAGGCCGGGCTGGCCACCACCACGCGGCGAATCCGGCCGACCGGCTGCGCCACCAGCGAGGAGTCATCGAGCGCGCCTATGCGTATGCCGACGTCGATGCCTTCCTCGAGCAGGTTGACCACGCGGTCCAGCAGCACCACGCTGCAGCGCATCTTGTCGTGCTTCTGCACAAAACGCGTGACGGCGGGTGCCACATGCATCTGGCCGAACAGCATGGGCGCGGTGATGGTCAGGTGTCCGGCCGGTTCGGCAGCGTCGGCGCCCAGCGCAGCTTCGGCGTCGTCGAGCGCAGCCAGCAGTTGGCGGCAGCTTTCCAGGTGGCGCCGGCCTTCTTCGGTCAGCGAAATGCGCCGCGTGGTGCGGTTGAACAGGCGCACCCCCAGCTGGGCCTCGAAGGCAGCGAGTATGCGCACCATGGCAGGCAAGGAGGATTCCATGACGCGGGCTGCAGCGGTCAGGCTGCCTTCGTCGGCGATGTGGATGAACGCCTGCATGGCGCGAAGTTTGTCCATGCTCGCATGGTAAACCGATTAATCCACTGATCGAACGAGTCAAATCCATCCAAAAGCATTTATTCAGGATATCGAATCAAACAAAATTCAGGGCTTCTGCACAACTTCGAAAGTCCCGCATGAATCCGAGAGCAGTCCCCCCACCCGCGACCCTTCCCGCACAAGCCATCAAGCTGTACGGTGCCGCCATCTCGGGCCATTGCCACCGCGTGGCGCTGTTCCTGACGATGCTGGGCCTTCCCTTCGAGCTCGTCGGCATCGACCTGGTGGCGAAGGAACACAAGACAGCCGGCTTTCTCGCCATGAATCCTTTCGGCCAGGTTCCGGTGATCGCCGATGGCGACACCGTGCTGGCCGACTCCAATGCCATCCTGGTGTACCTGGCCGGCCGTTATGCGCCTGAGCCGGACAGCTGGCTGCCGCGCGATCCGCTGGCCGCCGCACACGTGCAGCGCTGGCTGTCGGTGGCTGCCGGCCCGCTGGCTTTCGGGCCATCGGCGGCGCGGGTCAGCGAGCTGTTCAAACGGCCGGCCAACCCGGAAGCGATAGACCGTTCACATGCGCTGTTCGCCGTGATGGAGCAGCACCTGGCGTCGTCGGCCTTCCTGGCCGGCAACACGCCGACCCTGGCCGATATCGCCAACTACAGCTATGTGGCGCGCGCGCCCGAGGGCCGGGTCTCGCTGGCGCCGTATCCGCATCTGCGCGCCTGGCTGGCACGTGTCGAGGCCCTGCCGGGTTTTATGCCCATGGTGGAAAGTCCGGTCGGCCTGTCGGCGCCTGAGGCATGAACGCGCCAGCCTTCCACGAAGGTGAACGCGCGCTGCAGGCGCGTGCCGGTGTGGAACAGCGCATGGCGCAGCTGGGCCCGCGCGTGATCCGCGACTTCATGCCGGAGCAGCACCGCGAGTTTTTCGGGCAACTGCCTTTGGTGATCGCCGGCACGGTGGATGCCCAGGGCCAGCCCTGGGCCTCGGTACTGGCCCGGCCGCCGGGTTTTTTGCACTCGCCGCATCCGCAGCAACTGGACGTTGATGCGCGGCCCCTGCCCGGCGATCCGCTGCAGGACACGTTGACCGAGGGCGGCGCCATCGGCCTGCTCGGGCTGGAGCCGCACACACGGCGGCGCAACCGCATGAACGGCATCATCCGCAAGGTGAAGGATTCCGGTTTTTCGGTGGATGTCAGCCAGAGTTTCGGCAACTGCCCCAAGTACATCCAGGCGCGCGAGCCGGTGTACCTGCCGGGCGGGGGCGCAACGCCGGTGGTGCACGCGTCGCCGCAACTGGATGAGGCGGCGCGCCGCCTCATCACCGGCGCGGATACGTTTTTTATCGCCACCGCCTATGCCGGTGACAAGGACCAGGCCGGCCGGGCCGGCGGCGTGGACGTGTCGCACCGCGGCGGCAGGCCGGGTTTTGTGCGTGTGGATGCCGACGGCACGCTGACCGTGCCGGACTATGTCGGCAACTACTTCTTCAACACCCTGGGCAACATCGCGCTCAATCCGCGTGCCGGCCTGTTGTTCATCGACTTCGACAGCGGTGACCTGCTGTATCTGGCCGTGACGGCCAGCATCGTCTGGGACGGCCCGGAACTGCGGGACATCGAAGGTGGCGAGCGCCTGCTGCGGATGCAGGTGCTGTCGATGCGGCTTGTCGAAGGCGCATTGCCGCTGCGCTGGGGGTCGGCGACCTTGTCGCCTTACCTCTAGACTGAAGCCGGCAGGTCCGGGCATGGGTTGCTCAGCCCATGGCTTCCTGCGTGAGCTCGCGCTCCAGCCAGGCGCGGAATTTCTGCACCGCCGGCCGCTCCGCGCTGTGGACCGAGCTGACGATCTGGTAGCCCAGGCCCGCGACCGTCTGCCCGGGCAGGACCACCTGCAGCCGGCCGCTGCCCAGCAAGGGCAGGACCAGCGGCGTGCGCCCGATGGCGATGCCGGCGCCTTGCACCGCGGCGGCCAGCACGTGTTCGTATTGCGAGAAATACAGGCAGGGCTGTTGCGCCGAGGGCTTCAGGCCCAGCCGCTGGTACCAGGCGGTCCAGGACATCCATGAAAATCGCGCGGCCGGGTCGTAATACACCAGCAGCGGCACCTTGAGAATGTCGGTCGCGCCGCGGAGGCGCGCCGCGATGGCCGGCGCGGCCACCAGCAGGGCCTGCTCCTGCAGCAGCGGCGGCGGGCCTTCGCCGGGTCGCACCGGACTCAGGCGCACAGCCAGGTCCAGCCCTTCGCGCTCCAGGTTCAACTGGTCTTCCGAAGCAGCGACACGCACGTCAATGGCGGGCTCCAGCCGCTGGAATGCCGCGAGTTTGGGGGCCAGCCACAACGCGGCGAAGGAGGGCGTGGTGGTGACCGCCACCGACACCCGGTCAAGCGCCAGCAGGCGGTCCACGGCCGAGGCCAGCTGCGCCAGCGCGGCACGCGCCGCCTCCTGCAGTTCGCGCCCTTGCGGCGTGAGGCTCAGACCTTTGCCGCCACGCAGGAACAGCGCCGTGCCCAGCGCGTCTTCCAGATTCCTGATCTGCTTGCTGACCGCCGACTGCGTGATGCACAGCTCCTCGGCAGCCGCTGTAAAGCTCAGATGCCGCGCTGCGGCTTCAAAGCCGCGTATCGCGTCCAGTGACATGGCGCGCAACGCATGGGAAGAAGACGGGTTCAGCATGGCATGAATGGCAGGAATACCCCGGATGACAAACCATCCGGCCGCACGGGCCGGGACAAGGGAAGAATCAAACCACACTTTTCAAGGAGACCGCCATGTGTGCTTCCCAAGCCCCGATGACCCTCGGGCACATCCCCACATCCCTGCGCCTGCCGCGCGGTCAGGTGCTGACATGCACCGGCGGCTGCCTCTGGATCACCAGCGATGCGCTGGCCGGACGCGGCCCTGGCAGCGACGTGGTGCTCGAGAGCGGCCAGTCCTTTGTCACACCGCAAGCGGCGACCTACTTTGTGGGGGCGCCCCTCGGTGACGGCATCTTGTCATTGTCATTTCTGCACCACCCCGCCGGGGATCGTCTGGAGGCCACATGCTGATCGAAACGGAACGCCATGGCCAGCATGTGGTGCTCACCCTCAACCGCCCCGACAAACTCAACGCACTGAGTTATGCCCTGATCGACGAACTCATGGACAGGCTCCATGCGCTGGAATGCGACGACAGCGTGCGCTGCCTGGTGCTCACCGGCCAGGGGGACCGGGCCTTCAGTGCCGGCGCCGACATCGCGGGCTTGCGCATGATGTGGCCGCATCGCCCGAGGCGGCTTGCCGCAACTTCGTCTCGCGCGGGCAGGCCATGACGCGGCGTATCGAAAACTATCCCAAACCCATCATTGCAGGCGTCAACGGCATCGCCTTCGGCGGAGGCTGTGAAACCGTGGAGGCCTGCAGTTTGGCGATTGCGGCCCGTCACGCGACCTTTGCTAAACCTGAAATCCGGCTGGGTTTTCCGCCCCCGTTCGGCGGCACGCAACGCCTGCCGCGACATATTGGGCGCAAACGGGCCCATGAAATGATCCTCACCGGGGAAGCCATCGGGGCGGAGGAAGCCCTGTTGCTTGGGCTGATCAACCATGTGGTGGAAGCGCACGACCTGCTGCCAGCCTGTCTGCGCATGGCCGATTCGATTGCGGCCCATTCCGCTGTGGCCGTGACCGCTTCGCTGCGCGCTGTCACCCGCGGCCTCAATGTGTCCATCGACGAAGGCCTGGCGATCGAGGCAGCACAGTTCATGATCGCAGCGGCGTCGCAGGATGCGCGCGAGGGCACGGCGGCCTTCCTCGACAAACGCCGCCCGGTGTTTTGCCACCATTGATCACGGCGCGCGCCGGTAGTGGCTGGCCCATTCGACGCTGGCCACGCAGATCGCCAGCCAGGCCGTGCCGGATGCAAAACCCGCCAGCACATCGGTGGCGAAGTGCACTTGCAGGAAGATCCGGCTGCAGCCCACGCTGAAGGCGGTCGCGGCAGCCAGCAGCACCAGCGGCAGGCTGGCGCGGCGCGCCAGTGCCGGTGGCAGGCTGCGCAGCAGCACATAGGCCAGCATGCCGTAGACCACCACGGCGCCCGAGCTGTGTCCGCTCGGAAAGCTCCAGCCCTGGGCCTGGATCAGGCCGTCCTCGTGCAGCGGCCGGGTCCGTTCGAACACCGCCTTGAGGCTGGTGTTGAGCAGGGCGTTGCCGCCTACCGCCAGCACCCAGGCCAGCGCGAGCCAGCGCCGGCCGCGCAGCAGCAGCGCGGCCGCCACCACGAAACACACCACGCTCAGGGTGGCGGTATTGCCGAGGCGGGTGATTCCCGCAAAGGCCTGCAGTGCCCAGGCGGCCGTGTGTTCACGCACCGCATCCGAAAAAATCTGGTCGAGCTGGCCGGCGCGTGCGCCGTCGCCCAGTTCCTCGGCGATGCCGGCGAACACGGCGGCGCCGGCCACCAGCGCCGCAAAACCTGCGGCCAGCCGGATCAGCAGATACATGCCGGGGCTCAGGGTGCTGGTGTCGCGCGGCAGCGCATACCGCTGCGCCAGCCACCACAGCCCGGCCGCCAGCGGCAGCAGCAGGCCCAGCAGCAGGACGAACAGCAGCAGGGCGTGAGCACCCAGCAGCTGGACCAGGGCGGCGGGAAAATCGTTGTCGGGCATGGGAATGTGGAAGGGGGCGGGACCCGGGGGACGCTCAGCCTGTGGCACCAAGCTTAAGGCCTGCGCCGCGCCGCCGGACCCGGTGCATCTGCCGAAGGCTGTTCCGGGTGTTGATAGCTATGAATATGATAGCTGTCTGCCCAGGACGGACGGGGGCTGAATGCCAATTTTGCTTGTACGAGGAGCTGGATGCGCGGCCCACGGCCAGTGCCGGACAAGGTCTCCCGGCTGAGCTCGGGGCGGTGAAAAAGCCCCAGCGCCGATAATCGATACATGACTTCCTCTCCCTTGACTTCCGGCGCAGCAAGCACAAACTTCAGTTCGCTGCCGCTGAACCCTGCGATGCAGGCCAATCTGCAGACGCTCGGTTACCTGGCCATGACACCGATCCAGGCGGCCAGCCTGCCGCTGGCGCTGGCCGGCAAGGACATCATCGCGCAGGCCAAAACCGGCAGCGGCAAGACCGCCGCCTTTGCGATTCCGTTGCTGGCCAACCTCAACGCGCGGCGTTTTGCGGTGCAGTCCATGGTGCTGTGCCCGACGCGCGAGCTGGCCGACCAGGTGGCCACCGAAATCCGCCGCCTCGCGCGTGCCGAGGAAAACATCAAGGTCGTGGTTTTGTGTGGCGGCGTGCCGCTGCGCAACCAGACCGCCAGCCTGGAAAACGGCGCCCACATCGTGGTCGGCACACCGGGCCGCATCATGGACCACCTGGCGCGCGGCCACCTGACGCTGGAAGCCATGAACACCCTGGTGCTCGACGAGGCCGACCGCATGCTGGACATGGGTTTTTTCGAAGACATCGTGACCGTTGCCAAACAGTGCCCGAAAGAGCGCCAGACCCTGCTGTTTTCGGCCACCTACCCGGAAGGCATTGCGAAACTGAGCCAGCAGTTCATGAAGGCGCCGCACACCATCACGGTCCAGGCGCAGCATGAAAAAACCAAGATCCAGCAGCGCTGGTACCAGGTGCCCGACAGCGACCACGACGAGGCCCGCCTCGGCGCGGTGGCGCAGGTGCTGCGGCATTTCCGCCCGGCCAGCACGCTTGCGTTTTGCAACACCAAGTCGCAGTGCCGCGCACTCGTCGCCTATCTGAAAGAGCAGGGTTTCAGCGCGCTGGCGCTGTTCGGCGAGCTTGAGCAGCGTGAGCGCGACCAGGTGCTGGTGCAGTTTGCCAACCGCAGCTGTTCGGTGCTGGTGGCCACCGACGTCGCCGCGCGCGGGCTGGACATTGCGCAACTCGCGATGGTCATCAATGTGGACGTGACGCCCGACGCCGAGGTGCACATCCACCGCATAGGCCGCACCGGCCGCGCCGACGAGGAAGGCTGGGCCATCAGCCTGGCCAGCATGGACGAGATGGGTCACGTCGGCAAAATCGAGGTGCTGCAGAAAGCCGAGTCCGAATGGCACAAACTGAGCGAGCTGACTTCTGCGAGCAACGAGCCGCTGCTGCCGCCCATGGTGACGCTGCAGATCGTCGGCGGCCGCAAGGAAAAAATCCGCGCTGGCGACGTGCTGGGCGCGCTGACAGGCCCGGACGGCAACATCCCGCCGTTCACGCGTGAGCAGGTCGGCAAGATCAACGTCAACGAGTTTTCCACCTATGTCGCGGTGGACCGCGCGATTGCCAGCCAGGCCCAGCAAAAACTCGCCAACGGCGGCGTCAAGGGCAAAAGCATCAAGGTGCGCTTCATGGACGAGGTCTGACGGCATTTTCATGCCAAATAGCCCATCAGCCCTTGTCCGGCAAGGGCGACCAGCTATCAAAAGCGGAGCAAATGACGCCGGCGCGGCGGGCCTGAAAGCCTGTCTGTAGGCCAAGGTGCTGCGCGCGCGTCAGGCGCGGTGGCAGCCGGTCATGGGGCGCTGCCGCGAGTTGCCGGCAGGGTCTCTGGATGTCATCACAATCCACCATGGCGGGTGATGGCCCGGCTTGCGCTGCGCGCCGCAGCCCCCACGCCTCACCCTTTTTATTTTTTGCAGCCTGCGCCCGCCGTCTGCCGCACCCTTTCAGGATCCAATCCATGGTCAGGCTTAAATTTTCGATTGAACTCGCCTACCAGGTGGCTGACGCCGGTTGCGACTTCATCTTCAACATCCACGCAGCGCAGACGCGCCAGCAGACAGTGGTCTATGAAACCCTGGGCATCAGCCAGGTGTTGCAGCCCGATATCCATACCGACGCGGTGAGCCACAACCGCTATTTGCGCTTTCATGCCGTGCCCGGACCGCTGACGGTGAACTACGCCGCGACGGTGGATGTGCACCATTTCCGCGAGTCGCCCGATAACCTGTCCGAAATCGGTGTGCTGCAACTGCCCGGCCAGGTGCTGCCTTATCTCTACCCGAGCCGTTATTGCCAGTCGGACCGGCTGCACCGGCTCGCGGTCAAGGAGTTCGGCCACCTGCGCCAGGGTTACAGCCGGGTGCAGGCGATCCGCGACTGGGTCCATCAGCGCGTGACCTTCACCTCCAACAGCTCGACCGGCTACACCACCGCGGTGGACACGCTGATCGACGAGGCCGGCGTCTGCCGCGACTTCGCCCACCTGATGATTGCGCTGTGCCGCGCGGTCAATATCCCGGCGCGTTTTGTCAGCGGCATCGATTACGGCGCCGATCCGGCACTGGGTCCGACCGATTTCCACGCCTATGTCGAGGTTTATGTGGGCCACCGCTGGTACATGTTCGATCCCTCGGGCACAGCGATTCCCATGGGTTTTGTGCGGTTTGCCACCGGGCGGGATGCCGCGTCGGCGGCATTCGCCACCATGTTCGGCGGCGTCATGTCCTCGGCCCCGGTAATCAGCATCGAGGCCCTGCCCGATGACAGCGGCCAGCTGGTGCTGCCCGAACACATCAACGACGCGCTGTCGACCGCGGGCATCGAGGACTAGGTCCCCGCCCAAGCGGGTCCGCGGCGCCTGCGGGTGCAGGGCAGGCGCGCTCGGGCCCTCAGGCGTCGGGGTTTGCCGCAGCGCGTCGGCGCCGCTCCATGTAAGCCTGCAGTTCGCCGACCACGCCCTTGCGGAAGGCCAGCACGCAGATCACAAAAATCACGCCGATGATCACGCTGACCCAGGAGCCGACCTTGTCGGCCAGCAGGTTCTGCAGCGCGATCACGATGCCGGCGCCGAACACCGGGCCGAAGAAGGTGCCGACACCGCCGAGCAGGGTCATCAGGATCACCTCGCCCGACATGGACCAGTGGGCGTCGGACAGGGTCGCAAAACCCATGACCAGGGTCTTGAGCGATCCGGCCAGCCCGGCCAGCGCGGCCGACAGCACAAAGGCCAGCAGCTTGTAACGGTCCACGTTGTAGCCCAGCGAGATGGCGCGCGGCTCGTTCTCCCGGATCATCTTGAGCACCTGCCCGAAAGGGGAACGCACGATGCGCGCAATGCCCAGGAAACAGGCCACAAACACGGCGACCACCAGGTAATACATGGCGGTGTCCGACTCCAGCGAGAGCATCCCGAACAGCGCGCCGCGCGGCACGCCCTGCAGGCCGTCCTCACCACCGGTGAAGGGTGCCTGCAGGCAGACGAAATACACCATCTGCGCAATGGCCAGCGTGATCATCGCGAAATAAATGCCCTGGCGGCGGATGGCGACCACGCCGACCACCAGCCCGATCAGGCCCGAGGCCACGACGCCGGCGGCGATGCCCAGTTCGGGCGTCCAGCCCTGCGACTTGATGATCCAGCCGGTGACATAAGCCGCCGAACCAAAAAACGCGGCATGGCCGAAAGACAGCAGGCCGGTGAAGCCGAGCAGCAGGTTGAAGGCGCAGGCAAAAATCGCGAAGCACAGCAGCTTCATCACGAACACGGGGTACAGACCCAGCATGGGCGCGACCAGCGCCAGTGCCAGCAGCACGATGTAGGTGATCCGGATGAGTTTGGCGGCTTGGGACATCTGCTTGTTGTCGTGGGAGGGGGTAAGGGTGCTGGCCATGGCTCAGGCCTCCTTGCCGAAAAGACCCGCGGGCCGGAACATCAGCACGATGACCATGATGACAAACACCACGATGTTGGAGGCTTCGGGATAAAACACCCGCGTCAGCCCCTCCACGACGCCCAGGCCGAGACCGGTCACGATGGAGCCCATGATGGAGCCCATGCCGCCGATGACCACCACGGCAAACACCACGATGATCAGGTTGGAACCCATCAGCGGGTTGACCTGGATGATGGGTGCGGCCAGCACCCCGGCCAGCGCGGCCAGCGCGGCGCCCGCGCCATAGGTCAGCATGACCATCATGGGCACGTTGATGCCGAAGGCCTGCACCAGTGCGGCGTTTTCGGTGCCGGCCCGCAGGTAGGCGCCGAGCCGCGTGCGCTCGATCAGGTACCAGGTGCCCAGGCAGACCACCAGCGACACCAGCACGACCCAGGCGCGGTAGTTCGGCAGGATCATGAAGCCGAGGTTGGTCGCGCCCGACAGCAGTTCCGGGACGTTGTAGGACTGGCCGGACGCGCCGTAGATCTCGCGAAACACGCCCTCGAAAATCAGCGCCAGGCCAAAGGTCAGCAGCAGGCCGTAGAGCGGGTCCAGCTTGTACAGGTGTTTGAGGAACAGGCGCTCGATGACCACACCGAGGGCGCCTACCAGCAGCGGCGCCAGGATCAGCGCCGCCCAGTAATTGATGCCGAACTTGTCGAGCATGATCCAGGCGGCAAACGCGCCCAGCATGTAGAGCGCGCCGTGCGCAAAATTGACCACGCCCAGCAGGCCGAAGATGACGGCCAGTCCGAGGCTGAGCATGGCGTAAAACGCGCCATTGACCAGGCCCAGCAGCAGCTGGCCCAGAAATGCTTGGTGGGGAATGCCGAAAATTTCCATGGAGACCCGTCAGTTCACGCGCGAGGCAATAGGAACAACAAAAGGGGAAAGCAAAGGTGGCCGCCCGCCTGCGCGGACGGCCACCGGGGAGGTCAGCTTACTTCTTGAGCAGCGCGCATTTCGACTCGGCGACCGTGGTGAAGGCCTGGTCGCCGGGGACTTTCGCCACGGTCTTGTAGTAGTCCCATGGCGTGGTCGATTCCTTGGCCGACTTGACCTGGAACAGGTACATGTCGTGGATCATGCGGCCGTCCGCGCGGATCTGGCCCTTGTGGTAGAAATCGTCGAACTTCATGCCCTTCAGGGTGGCCATGACCTTGTCACCGTCGGTCGTGCCGGCGGCCTGCACGGCCTTCAGGTAGTTGGTTGCAGCAGAGTAGTCGGCGGCTTGCAGGCTCGAAGGCATGCGTTTGTACTTCTCGAAGAAGCGTTTGGCGAACTTGCGCGAAGCGTCGTCCTGGTTCCAGTACCAGCTGTCGGCCAGCTGCAGGCCTTCGGTGTTGGCCAGGCCCAGGCTGTGCACGTCGTTGATGAACACCAGCAGGCCGGCGACCTTCATGGTCTTGCCGATGCCGAATTCCTTGGCGGCCTTCATGGCGTTGGTGAAATCACCGCCGGCGTTGGCCAGGCCCAGGATCTGGGCTTTGGACGACTGCGCCTGCAGCAGGAAGGACGAGAAGTCGGAGGCGTTCAGCGGGTGGCGCACGGCGCCGGCAACGGTGCCGCCATTGGCCTTGACCACGGTGGAGGCATCGGCTTCGAGCGAATGGCCGAAGGCATAGTCGGCTGTCAGGAAGTACCAGTTTTTGGCGCCGGATTTGACCAGCGCGCCGCCTGCCACCTTGGCCAGGGCCACGGTGTCGTAGGCATAGTGCACGGTGTAGGGCGAGCAGGCTTCATTGGTCAGCCGGGCCGAGCCGGGGCCGATGGCGATGAAGGGGCGTTTCTTTTCCTGCGCAACCGTGGCCATGGCCAGCGCGGTACCGGAGTTGGTGCCGCCGATCAGCATGGACAGGTTGTCCTTGTCCATCCACTCGCGGGCCTTGGAGCTGGCCACGTCGGCCTTGTTCTGGTGGTCAGCGGACAGCACCTCGACCGGCCGGCCCAGCACCTTGCCGCCGAAGTCCTGCACCGCCCACTTGACCATTTCAGCGCCGGCCGGGCCGTCGATGTCGGCATACAGGCTGGACATGTCGGTGATGAAGCCGATCTTCACCGGGCCGGTGTTGGCCGTCTGGGCCGATGCGGCGGCGCCGAATCCGATGGCCATTGCGGCGACGAGTGTCTTGAGTTTCATGGGGTCTCCTTGGGTTGTGGTCGAAAGCGGGAAAAATCGGGTGGTGGACAGGCGCTTGTCAGACGCCGAGGTATTCCTGCAGCATGCCCATGTTCTGGGTCAACTCGTGCTGGGCAAACTGCTTGACGATGGTGCCGTGCTCCATCACATAGAACCGGTCGGCCAGCGGAGCGGCGAAGCGGAAATTCTGCTCGACCAGCACGATGGTGTAACCCT
>CALRTF020000027.1:0-27104 GCA_943370985.1 Paenacidovorax caeni | reverse complement strand
GTGAAACGCTGCGCGCCTTCCCTGGCCAAAACCTGAGTAGCCGCCTGCAGGATGGCCGCGACCAGGTCCGTCGAACGGGTTTGCTGCGGCTGCTTCCTCGAGGAGATCTGGGGTGCTTGACGACGATTCATGGGGGGTCCTCAGTGGCCTGGCTCAATGCGAATAGCAAATGCGACGGATCAGTCATATCATCCAAACGCGATGAATTCGACACATTTTAACCAGCACCGCACAGCACACCACAACCGGATAGACATCTCATGACCAACACCTTGACAAGCTCTCCCCTCGCCCCCTTGCTGGACCGTCTGTTCCAGCAATCCACTACCGCCACCAGCAGCGCGCTGTCTGGCGTTTCCCCTGAAGAACGTACACGGCTGATGCGCAGCAAAACGGAATATGCCGAGTTCTACGGCCTTTTGAAAGATCTCTGGCTCCCGGTGACGCGCCAGACCGGCGCGCTGCTCTACATGCTGGCGCGAAGCTCGAACGCCAGGAACATCGTCGAGTTTGGGACCTCCTTCGGTATCTCGACCCTGTATCTGGCCGCAGCCCTGCGCGACAACGGCAGCGGACGTCTGATTACCAGCGAGTTCGAGCCTTCCAAGGTCGCCAAAGCAAAAGAACACCTGACGGAGGGTGATCTGATCGACCTGGTGGATGTCCGCGAGGGCGATGCACTCCACACCCTGGGGACTGATCTGCCCGAGACCGTCGATCTGCTGTTGCTTGACGGTGCCAAGGCGCTTTACAACGACATCCTGGACCTGGTGGAAAGCCGCCTCATGCCAGGGGCGCTCATCGTCGCCGACAACGCTGACCACTGCCCCGAGTACCTGGCGCGCGTTCGGTCACCGGACAGTGCTTACCTGTCGCTGCCGTTCGGCAATGACGTCGAGCTGTCGATGCGACTTGGATGAGTCCACGCCGCGTTGCCACCTTTAAATTCGGGAGTTCACGTATGAACATATTTGTCACAGGCGCCACAGGCTGGGTCGGGTTTGCCGTGGTGCAGGAACTGATCGCCTCCGGCCACCACGTTACGGGCTTGGCCCGTTCCGATGAAAAGGCAGCCACCCTGGCGGCGACCGGGGCCAAGGTGCTTCGAGCCACACTCGAAGAACTTGACGCCTTGCACCAGGCCGCCTCCGCGGCAGACGCCGTCGTCCACACCGCATTCGACCACGACTTCTCCAGATTCACGGCCAACTGCGAACAGGACCGCCGCGTTATCGAGGTGCTGGGCAGCGCCCTTGAAGGATCGGACCGTCCTTTGCTGGTCACATCCGGACTGCTCGGATTGGCATGCGGGGCAAGCGAATCAGATCTTCCAGATCCTAGGTTCGCCCCGAAAATCCGAAGCGGCTGCCCGTGCCCTGGCGGCGCGGGGCGTCCATGCGGCAACGGTTCGCCTCGCGCCGTCGGTTCACGGCCCCGGCGACTGCGGCTTCATTCCGCTCCTCATCCGTCTGGCGCAGGACAAAGGCATCTCAGCCTATTGCAGCGAGACTCAGAACTGCTGGGCAGGCGTCCACCGGCGGGATGCCGCGCGCGTTTACCGGCTCGCGCTGGAGCAGGGTGTGACCGAAGCGGTTTATCACGCAGTGGCTGACGAAGCCGTGCCCTTCAGGAAGATTGCGGGGGTGATAGGCCGCCGGCTGGGTCTGCCTGTGGGGCCGCGGGACCGTGAGCACTTTGGCTGGTTCGCACATTTTGCTGGTGCGGACATGTGCGTCTCCAGTTCGCGCACCCGCGAGCGGCTGGGCTGGACGCCTGCGCATCCTGGCCTGCTCGCGGACCTAGAGCAGGCCAGTTACTACCTTCGCTGATACGCCCGTGCGCAAGCGGCGCCGGCCCGGCATGGACACGTCAGGGCGTCACGCGGCCGATCAGCTGCAGGCTGCCGTCGGCCGCCGGCCGCAGTACCACCCCTTCGGCCGAGGCCGGGTTCACGCCGGTCAGCGCCGTGATGTTGACCTGGTGTGTCACCACCACCAGCGTGCCCGGGCCACGCCAGCGCGCCAGCAGGGCGCGGGCCTGCGCTGTCTGCGCGTCGCTGATCCCGGCCGAGCGGCTGAAAAACGAATTGAAGGCCGGCGCGTCCTTGACCACCGCCTCACCAAAGGCCAGCCGCGCCGTTTCGCGCGTGCGGCACCACTGCGATGTCAGCACCGCGCCGACCGTGATCTTGCGGTTGCTGAACTGCTCACCGAGCTGGCGCGCCTCGGCCCGGCCGCGCTCGTCGAGGTTGCGCTGCGTGGGGCAGTCATCGAGCTTGAAATTCGCCGGGTCGCCGATGCCGGGCGCGGTGGCGTGGCGGAACAGCACGATGGCGCCGGGCTCGGTTAGCGCGGGCCAGGCGTCGGCGGCGCGGGCAGCCGGTCCGGTCAAGGCCAGCAGCGTGGCGCCAAGCCAGGCTGCAAACAGGGGGGCGATGGGGGCCGGCGTTTTCATACCCGCAGGCTAACAAAGCCGGCTTATCCCCGCAGCCTGTGGGTACAAACCGGCAGGCCGCGCCCAGACCCCGAAGCCGCTCAGAAATGCGAGCAGCGGCCCCGGCAGCCTTCCTGGAGAATGGTGGCCTTCCAGTCCTTGCGCATCCCCAGCCAGGAGTGACAGACCTCGCCGACCGTTCTGCCGGCGAACTCGGTGGCGGGTCTGGGCATGTAGGCCGACATGAGCTCGGCCAGCAGCACGGTGTCGCAGGTGCGCCAGACGTAAGGCTGGGGATACCTCGCCTGTTCCTCGGCCTCTTTTTCGGGCGTCTCCGCCAGGATCTGCGCCTTGCTCTGCTCGGCCCGTACAAACAGCCTGCTCAGCGACTGCGCCGGGTACAGGCGGTTGCCGGCAGTTTGGCGCTGCGCGGCCAGGGTTCTTTCGTACTCGGTGTCCGTCGGCTTGTAAAACCGCGGCGCCTTGAAGCGCAGGTCGTCGTCGGCGTCGTCGTGGCGCTCGGACGCACGCACCCCCGGGAAGTTCGGCCGCGGCAGCTCCTTGCGGCGAATGTCCCCGTCCAGGAAGCGGCCGTCCGCGCTCAGCGCCAGCGAATAACGCACATCCGAATCCAGCAGGAGGTGCAGCGCATTGCCCGCGAGCTTCCACTGGCCGGTCTGCGTCATGCTCTGCGTCTGCAGCGAGGCCACGCCCTGCGGATCTAGGCGCAGCGTGCTGACCGCGCCCTGCGGCGACTCGGACTTCCAGACGGTGCCGGAGAAGTCGGTGGACGCCGTGCCGGCCGACCCCGCAATCGCGACGTAACCATCGGCCGTCAGCGGCAAGCGGCCCACGGGCGCAAACAGGGCGGCGGCATTTTTTTCCTCGCGCAAGCCGACCTTGATCACCACCGTGCTGGTGATGCCGGGCTCCAGCAGAACGGCCTGGAAGTCCTCGCGTTTGTAGCTGCCCGGCTGCAGGTTCTTGACGTCGTAGTTCAGGGTCATCGACGGGCTGCGCGTCAGCGTATAGACCACGCTCGAGGCGTAACCGGTGCTCATGCCCACCAGTGCAGTGGCTTTGCCGGTCATGGCCAGCTCGGCCAGTATCTTGCGGCGCCAGGCCGACAGGGCTGGATTGCCGGCACCCACGGTGGTCACGGTATTACGCAGCGCCTCGACCGGCAGCACCGGGTTGCCGGTGGGCCCCAGCTTGACGCAGGTCCAGTACGGCGCCGCGACCACGATCATCGTCGAACCGTTGCTGTGTGAGGTCATGCTGACGCCTGGCGGGCTCCGCCCGGCGTCTGCAACGAGCTGCTCATACTGCGTGCGCGAGGTACGGGGTTCGCACTGCTGCATCTGGCTTAGCGCATCGGCGCTGACGAGCGGGTATCTCTTGAAGGTGTCTTCAATATCTGCCGGCGTCACCGCAGAACCTCGCATCGGTATGGGCGTCATGGGCGCGATGGGCGAAGCCAGCGCCGACGGCGCCGGCCAGGCCGGCGCAGCGGGCGGCGCCGGACGCACGCCAACGGCCAGCCGGTCGGCCAGGCCCAGCGCACGCGCCTGCCCCGCGGCGCTGTAGACGCCGGTGTTGGCCCTTTCGCGGATGGTCTGCGCCACCAGTGTCACCATGCTGTCTGAAAAGCCCTGCAGGCTGTCCAGCAGCTTGCGCATGGTCTCGGGGTCCGCGCCCGGCACCGACGGGATGTTTTGCGGCCGCATCCGGGACCGCTGGCTGCTGCGCTCCAGCAGGCCCACCACCCAGTTCAGGGAATCGAGGTATTCGTCTTCGTAAGCGCGCGGATCGGCATTGAAGGCTTTTTCGTAACGCTTGAACAGCGGCTCGACCAGCTTTTGCACTTCCAGCGGGCTGCTGCCCCTGGCCAGCTCGGCAAAATAGTCGTCGAGCACCACGGTGGTGCGGGCCGGCGCCAGCAGCGCCCTCAGGGTGGCGCCGCCCTCCGCGTCCGAGTACCGGACCACGCGATCCGGCCGAAGCACCTGCTTGCTTTCGTGCAGCATCAGCTCGGAAGCGAAGTTCTGCAGGGCCTCCCCCGCCAGGACAGGGCCGGATGGGCCCAGAAAAAGAATGCCGAAAACAAGCGTCGCCAGCCAGCGCATAAACCTCTCCCCTGATATTTTTTTAGGTCCCGAATCCGGGCATCAGGTTAGTGACATCCCGGCCGGAAAGCACCCGTAGGCAAAAGCATTCAGCCACTACACGCCCGGGCTTGTCTTCCCGCGCCCTGACCGTGTCATCCAGGGCCAGCCCGGGGATCCATCCCGCAATGCCCCACCCGGTTGCCTGCCCATCGCTTCCGGGGCAAGATGGTGACGCCATGTTTTTCCAGTCGCCCCTCTACCTCTGGCTGCTGCTGGCGCTGCCCCTGCTGCCGGTGCTCTACGTCTGGCTGCTGCGGCGCCGGGGCAAGCTGGCCGTGCGTTACAGCAACCTCGGCATGGTGCGTGCCGCGGCCGCCGGGCGTCCCTGGCGGCAGCACGTGCCGCCCGCCCTGCTGCTGCTGGCCCTCGCCGGTTTGCTGCTGGCCGCGGCGCGCCCGATGGCGCGCGTGCCCCTGCCCTGGGCGCGCTCCACCATCATCCTGGCGATGGACGTGTCGCTCAGCATGCGTGTCAGCGACGTCAAGCCCACCCGGCTGGTGGCCGCGCAGGAGGCTGCCAAACAGTTCCTGAGCGAGCTGCCCAAAAAGGTCGAGGTCGGCCTCGTCACCTTTGCCGGCAGCAGCCAGGTGGCGCATGCCACCACGCTGGACCGCCCCGCCCTGGTCGCGGCCATCGATGCCTTCCAGATGCAGACCGGCACCGCCGTCGGCAGCGCCATCGTGAGCAGCCTGATCGAGCTCTTTCCCGAGCACGGCATCGACCTCGAGGAGTTGACCTTCGGCGTTTACAAGCCGCGGGGCCGCAGCCTCGACGACAAGGACAAAAACAAGCCCGCGCAAAAGCAGATCACGCCGGTAGCGCCAGGCTCTTACGACGCCGCGGCCATCATCCTGCTCAGCGATGGCCGCCGCACCACCGGCGTTGACACGCTGGAAGCCGCCAAAATGGCCGCCGACCGCGGCGTGCGTATTTATGTCATCGGCCTGGGCAGCGTGGGCGACGCCGCAGCCATGCCCGAAGGCATGCCCATCTATCTGCAACTCGACGAACCCACCCTGCGCGAAGTCGCCCGCATGACCGGCGGCGAGTACCACCACGCGGGCACAGCTGAAGCGCTGCGCAGCGTGTACGAGAACCTGGGCTCACGGGTGCAGGTGCAGACGCGGGAGACGGAAGTCACGGCCTTGTTCGCATTGCTGTCCGCGTTGCTGGCGCTGACGGCGGGGGTTTGCTCGCTGGCGTGGTTTCGGCGTGTTGTGTGAGCGGGCTTGAAAGCACTGCACCCGGCCTCTCTCGCAATAAAACGCTACTGAGCAGGAGAAGAAGGTTGAGTGGGGGCCACCGAGGAAGGTATCGCAGCCGGCACAACGGTAGTGGATGGCAAGGCTGCAGAAGGAGCTATGTCAATCCCAGAAGGCTTGACCCTCGCGGCCTCAGGCTCTTTGACATACCTCACCACCGCAAATTTGCTGTTGTGCTTCTGGATTCCTACCGACGCTCCGAAACCTGACGTGGTTGATCCATTACTCTGCGCGAAGCCGTTATCGATCCTGCCAACCGTCTCGGATTCAGAATTCACCAAGATGGCAGCGTCTCCTCCATTCTCCTTAACGATGGCCGCCACATCTTTTTCCAGGCTAGCCATCCTCGCAATCCCGATCAAACCGCTCTTGTGCCGCCGATCCGTCACATAACCAAGCAGAACGAACTTTCGAGGAGGTGCTCCGTCGGACCAGAAATCGACGCCCTCAACCGTCTTTTTCGCGCCGCCATCTCCTTCGCGCACCGCGTTCTTGCCTTCATAGCCTATAAATTCCTGTGCTGGCACAGCAATGGACGCGAGGCCCAGCAACAGGCAAGCGGCGAACCTTCGAATACCACGTGCTTGGCAGAAAGCATTCATTGCGTTCCTCTGTCGTAAATCAATCTTGACTCAAAACAAACTACAGCGGCATGCGGATGCCCGGCATGAACCGCGCCACAAACAGCGATGCTCTGTTGCATTCGCTTGGACGTCGAACCGACGGAGGAGGCGCTACTTGCGAGGTTTTGACGATGCTCTGGTTTCGACACATCTTTCAAACGGCTGAGCCAACCAAGCATTTCCCGAAGTCCTGCAAGGCATGGACGGGATGGCACGTATATGTCGCACTCCGCGCGAGACAATGTCACCACTCCTTTAGTAAGTCACGCGTCGCCGCTTCGTCATCCAACATTTTTAGGAACGTTTTCGCCGCCTCCGCGTTAAAACTCCACGGCAATCCACATTTCAGGACTCTATTAACAAGTGCAAAGTTTTCTGGCTGATTAAGCTCGGTCGTCAAGTCGTCGTCGATTCTGGCAAATGAAATATGCGCAGTAGTCTGATCCGATACCGCCTCTCTACTCACTACCGGCGTGATGAAAGGAAGGTCTACTTTTAGAAAGAGCAAATCCACGATTCCCTCAAGAGGTGTCGTTGATTTTCCAAGCCCAGGCTCACCGTATTGCAATGACGATCCAACGCTCGCATGATGTTCAGAATGTTCCGCGATTTTCTCCAACAATGGGAGTATCACTTCTTGATGAAACTTATCCATTCCCGTTCCCAATTCGGGAACAGGAGCAGCGCCTGATCGCACAAAGAATGTATCGCGCGCCACGAGATAGCTCTTCCGCTCTTCGATTAATGCAACAGAAATCTTGGAACGGTCGCCTGCAAACAGGGCTTCGTGTTTCGCGAGCATCTCCGTAGCGATATCTCTCATGATGGACCGCTTGAACGTCGCTCCGTCAATATCCGCACATAACGTGAGCAGATTCACATGCCTTGAAAAATCGGATTTTTTCAGGTGGGCTGACAAGATTTCAGCCGAATTTTTCGTGTCACGGCATATGTAAAGTGCGGCGAAGTATTCTTGAATTGACCGGTGAGTCCAGCGAACATAATTTCCGTCCTGCACCATCAGCGGGACGGCATGCGTCAAATCATGCGCGATGCTGGATGTCGCAACCTTTTGCTCCGATGCGACCTTTTTCGCCCTATCTAAAAGACGAAGCAATTCATCTGAAGTGAGTTCAACTTGGCCCCCCTGGTAAGAGAAGGCGCCGAAGCTTTTCAAAATCGTCTCGAAACGGTCTATATCCAATCCGCTTCGCTTAGACCGATAATATTCGCCTCCCTGTTTTGTCAAGTCGTGAGTTTCAAACAACGCTTCATAAACTTGCCGATAGAAAATGTGTCGCTTTAAAGGTATTACGTTTTTAAATTCGAATGATTTATAGAGAAGCGAGGTCAATAAAGGATTCGTCAAAAATTCATGTATCGGGGCGCTCTCTTCTAACTTTAGTTTTTCGATCAACGCGGAAGACAGTGCATCATTGCCATACATTTTTAGAAGAGTAAAAGCTTCTTCCAGTATCAAGGCTTTGATAGTCACTCGTTGGAACTCCGCAAACGCTGTAAGTCCCGTTTCTTCCCGTGACGTAAGGATGTATTTGTTTCTAGGTGCTTTTTCGACAAATGTTTGCAAGCCCAAAGTTACAGCAGTCCTGTCGCCCTCGGGAATTTCATCATATCCGTCGAGAATCAAGAGAAACTTGCCAGAATCTAGTAGCCGAAGCAGCAAATCGGGATTGCACTTACGCCCTAAGCTAGAGAGGCTCTCGGAAATAAATCCTAATAAATCTAATTTTTTGGAGAGTCTGCGCAATTCCACATATATAGGAATACTCGCCTCTTCCTCCACGCACTTCAAAAATATAAACTTTGAGAGTGTCGTCTTCCCCATGCCCGCAGTGTCAACAATCAATAGCTTTTCATGTCGACTCATGAGTTCATTCGGAAACGTTGCAACCTCGATCCCTGGAGCGCCATCACCTTTATCCAACTTTAATGGCAAATAGTAGTCCAACAGCTTTTTCTGTTCGTTCTTAAAAACCACGGAATGAAAGTACGAATGACGTTCATAGGATTTTTCGAGGTACTCCGAGTACGCATTAAAAATTTCGTGGTACGCCATACGCACTTGCATCGACACTTCTTTTCCGAGAGCATCAGTAAGAGGTTTTAAAAGTTTTGTGGCAAGCTGAATAGCAGGCTTGGCAAACGCGGCGGCAATGATTGGTTCCATAAAGTCCTGAAAATTGGTGTGCTGAAGGCAAAGAGTGCCGTTCCTTTTTTCCACTTTGATGATATTGATCCTGACGCGATTGTCACCCTCTAAATGGAGGGCAGAGCATTAATGAGTATGTTCCCAAGAACCCAAGACCTTTGTGGACTGGCGTGGGACCCCTCCCACACAAGCTCAGGTGTTGCGGCAGTATCGCCAGCCCGATCCGGCGCGCAGCGTGAAGGAACAGGGTCACATAGGCCCTGCATTCCCTCACCCCACCATCACAGGACCCCCCATGACCGACCCACGCAACATTGCCCACGACAAAAAAGTCCAGCAGGAAAAGAAACACCGCGGCGAAGAGATCGCGCCCGGCGCTGAACATGCTGTTCAGCCCGGCAAGAAGCCGCATCTGGCGACCACCGACGACAACAAGCCCGAGACCGACGGCGAGACGGCGTAGAAGGAAGAGCAGCTTCCGGGCTGAGCATCCACTCTCAATTGCGATCGAAAAAAATAGCCTGCTGCACACCTGCAGCAGGCTATTTGCATTCTGCCCGGCCGCGAGGTACGACTAGGCGGCCAGCGAACCCCCATCTTTCCACCGTGCGATTCGCGTCATGTGGTACTGCAGGTAGAAGCAGCTGAAGAAAAACACGATGGCCGCAGACAGCTTGAGCTGCATGGGCTCCACTTTGTTGTAATGCTCCAGCATGGTTCGTCGGATCGAATAGGCGCCGAAGTAAAACACGATGTAGGAACCGATCGTCAACATCAGGCCCACCGCTTTCAGTCCGTCGGTGGAGAACTCAACCAATACTTGGCCCACAACCGCCAAGGCGAGGTAGCCGATGAACTGGGTGGTGGCATTCGATTCAGGGTCAATCTTTTTGGCCCAACTGGATTGGATAAAAAGCCAGACGACCATGAAAATGCCCAGGGTGAGGATCGTGAACGAGAGGAGCAGCCCCCAGTGAAGCTTTGGCGGCGGTGGAAAGCTTGCCGCTGCCACGTAGCCTGTTGATGCGCTTGGCCTCGAGAAAGGCTCCGTCTGGAAATCACTCATATCACTCCCTTGTTGTAATGGCTCGATGATAGGCGTGCAAACCCGCGCGGTCATCCTCCAAACAGAGGGCTCCCGTTTTTAGTCCCGCACCAGCCGGATATCCACCTCCCGCTCCACATAGGACCACTCGGGTGTGGCGCGCAGTTCCGCCAGCATGTGGTTGAAGGCGCCCTCATGCGCCGGCGCAAACTCGAACCAGGTGAGGAAGTCGAAGGGTTCGTCGCCTGACAGGTCGCGGCAATGGTGCAGCCGGCGCGCGACAGCGGGCAGGTAGTTGAGGCCGATGCGGGTGTGGTGCGACTGTTCTTCAAAAATCGCGCGCCGTTCGTCCTGGGTCAGCGCCCACCAGGCCGGGCTTTTGCGGATGGGAATGAGCGCTGCACAAGTCGCTTCGGACCGGCCCAGGCCCTGCTGTCTGGCCAGCAGCTGGTCTTTTTCGCTGCGCACCACATAACGCTCGTTGCTGGTGATGCCTCTGAGCACCCAAGAGGATGGCGCTGCGCCTGCCTCCGCCATATCGGGCACCACAGCCAGCCTTGCAGCCTGAGCCATGGATTCACCTGCCACCGCGCGCATGCTGGTAATACACCATAGGCCGGTGTCGCCGCCCACAAATGAAAACAGCCGTGAAGTCATGTCTGCCCGCCTTTCGGCGGAGGCAGCACGCAACTACAGTGCCAGCTTCAGGCTAGTTGCAGAACTGCTTTTCGCAAGGGATGCCGTCACCGTTGCCGTCCATCCTGGTCCCAGGGCAATTCTTCAGCACCCATTTCGCCTCTTCGCAGGACCTCATCTGCGAACACATGGTGCGTCCGCCACACTGGTAGGCAGAAGGTGCGGCGGGGGTCCAGTTCCGGGTTGGCGGGGGTCTGGTCGCTGGTATGGCCAGCACTGGCGCAGGGGAAGTGGCTGGTATCGCCACTTGCGGCGCCGGCGAACTGGCTGGCATCGCCAGCTCCGGCGCCGGCAAACTTTCAGAGCGGCTCTTGAAGTACCGGTCGTACGCACCCCACGCGATGGCGCTGATCAGCAGCACCACCACGGCGCCGCGAAACCAGCTGCGGCTTTCACTTCTGGCCCGCTTCCTGTGAGGGCTGCGTGTCGCGGGCCCGCTGCGCCCCGCAGGCGGCCCGGTGTGGACAAACACACCCACGGCCTTCTTTTTGCCCTGCGCATTGAGTGCCACCTCGAAGCCATAGGCCTGGCCGACCTGCGGCTTGATGCCGTGCGGCAGTGCCGAGGCATGCACAAAGATGTCCTGGCCGCCACCGTCGGGGGTGATGAAGCCGAAACCCCTGTCCTCGTGCCAGCTGCTGAGTGTTCCGGTGAAGCGCATGGACCGATCACCGCTTCAAGCTGTTTTGAACCGCCGCGTACATCGGATCCCTGCTCCAATCGGCAGCGCTTTGGGGATAGGGCTTGATGACATTCAGGTCTGGCCCCACAGGCACATCAGCCACCAGTTCACCAACGGCGAGAAACCTTCCAGAAGGAAGAATCAGCCGACCGGTTTCATACTTTATTGCCGAGTTCGGCCCCAGCGGTCGTACCGCGTGCACGCTCATATTGCTCGTATCGGCTGTATTGCCGACCAGCACTGCACCGTTAAGCTCCTTCAACACGCCCGCCAACCAGGCGGCACCACTTCCCGTGCCGTCGTCCATAAGAACGATCCAGCGTGGCGCCTCGGACCAGGCACGGGTCTCAGCTTCGCTGGGTTCCGGGATTTTTGCGGACATCACGCGGTAGCTGGCCAGATGCCCCTGGAGCAAAGTGTTTCCACCCACGGCACCACGGCGGTACCTGACGGGCAACCAATCGCCACTGCTGGGCTGTTGACCCAGCACACCGGCCAACCAGTGCGTTGGCGGCAGCAATCCCCCGGGGTTACCTCGCAAGTCCAGAACCTTGGCGGTCCGGGAATCAGTTTGAGCCGCCCGCAGCGCTTCGAGAAACCGCTCTTTTGTATCCTTGTCGAACCGGTCTATGCGCATATAAAGATGGTCAGGCATCCGTGCAAACACGACCCGGCTGGCAGCTGGAACCAGTACCCTCTTGACCGTGCGTGTTTCCACCCGCCCTGCGCGCCGCGACTGCCAGACAAGTTGGGCTTCTGTCTTCTTGATGCTGTCCAGCACGTCACTCAACTGGGTGTGGGTCAGCCCCGTCAGCCGGATCCCGTCCAGACTCAAGAGCACGTCACCTGTCTCAACACCTGCGACAGCGGCGGGGGACCCGGCAATCGCTTCCCTGACAACCCAGTTTCCTTCCAGTCTCGTCAGGACCAGGCCTTGACCATGGGCGTAGCTCATGCCCTGTGCCTGGATATCTTCGCGTGTGAAGTAACGACCGCCCGGACCGGATTTCTTTGTCAGCCTCCCTAAACACTGACGGGACCACGCGCTCGCTTCGCTGTCCGTCACAAAGTGCAGGCCCGACATATGACTGAGCACAGGGCGGTACGCTTTTCCGAAATCCTTTCGCCCATCAAACGAGCCAACCGGTGCCGATGATTGCGTGCAGGTTTCAAACAGCTCTGGAAAATCGAAGATTTCCAAGGCGTCTTCCACAAGAAGCGACATCACCGAAGCTATTTCCGAAGCCAGTTGCACCTGGGTTCCAGGCGGCTCGAGCGGCTGAGCGGAGAGGTGCGACGCCATCGCCAAAGGCGCAAGCAGCCGCACAAGGCGTTTCACAGCGCCTTCCCCAGGCGGGCCACACCTTCCTCGATCTTCGCGACATCGGCGGTGGCAAAACTGAGCCGGAAGGTTGACACATCCGGCTCGCCCGCAAAAAACGGCGCGCCGGGCACAAAAGCCACGCCCTGTTCGATCGCCCGCTTCGCGAACTCGCCGGCATCTTTGGTCTTGCCGCCGGCGCCGGTGAGGCGGGCCCAGAAGAACAGGCCGCCTTGCGGTTGCGTGAATTCAATCGCGTCGCCGAGTTCGCGCTTCAGGGCTGCGCCCATGGCGAGTGCGCGTTCACCGTAGGCCTTGCGCACTTTCGCGAGGGTGGCGGGCATGCGGCCGGCCTTCAGGTATTGCGCGGCGGTGGCCTGGGCGAAAGTGCTGGTGTGTGCGTCGCTGAACTGTTTGCACATGGTGGCGCGGGCCAGCAGTTCGGCCGGGGCGATCATCCAGCCCACGCGCAGGCCGGGGCTCAGCACCTTGCTCATGGAGCCGCAATGCGCGATCAGCTCGCGGCTGCCGGGCACGTCCTTCGACAAGCTCAGGATGCTTGGGGGCGGGGCCTCATTGAAATAAAGGTCGCCATACGGGTCGTCCTCGACCACCAGGGTGTTGTACTTGACGGCCAGGGCCAGCACCTTTTTGCGGCGCTCCAGGCTCAGCATCGCGCCGCTCGGGTTGCCGAAGGTCGGGATCAGGTAAACAAACTTGGGCTTGTGTTCGGCGATCAGTTTTTCGAGCGCGTCGGTGTCGACCCCGTTGGCGTCGATGGGCGCGCTGACCAGGTCGGCGCCGTAGAGGCGAAAACACTGGATGGTGGCCAGGAAGGTCGGGCCTTCGACGATCACCTTGTCGCCGGGGTCGATCATGGTTTTGCCGAGCAGGTCCAGCGCCTGCTGGCTGCCGGTGGTGACGATCAGGCCGTCGGGCTCAACGCTGACGCCCTTGCTGCCCATGAAGGCGGCGAGCTGTTCGCGCAGCGGGTTGTAGCCTTCGGTCGCGCCGTACTGCAGCGCGCCGCCAGCTTCTTCGGTCAGGGCCTTGTTGGCGGCCTCTTTAATGCCTTCGACGTCGAACATGGCGCTGTCCGGAAAGCCCCCGGCAAAACTGATGATGCCGGGCTTGCCCAGCAGCTTGAACAGTTCACGGATGGCGGAGGTTTCGACGTTGTTGAGGCGGTCGGCAAAGGGCAAGGGCATGGCGGTCTCTCTTTCTGCCCCGCATTGTCGCCAATTTGCGCGCCGCTTTCCGGCGCCGTCGGCTTGACTGGAGTTGCACTCTGGAGTGATACTCCAGCCATGGATGACCCGAACTCGACCCGCTCACGCCTGCTGGACGCCGCAGCCACGGTGTTTCTGGCGCATGGCTATGCCGCCGCGTCCATGGACATGGTGCGCCAGGCGGCGGGCGTGAGCAACGGCAGCCTCTACCACCACTACCCCACCAAGGTGCTGCTGGCCGATGCGCTGTACGCCCACACGCTGCGCGACTTTCATGCGGCGCTGATGGCGCCTGTCTCCGGCCGGGCCTCTGCGCAGACCGGCGTCAAGGGCCTGATACGGGCCTTTATCGCGTGGGTGGTCCAACACCCGGAGCGGGCGCGCCTGCTGCATGAGCTGCGGCGCAGCGGCGACATGACGGGCGGTGCAGAGATCGTGGCGGCCAATGCCGAGGGCTTCGGCAAGCTGGCGCAGTGGGTGGATGCCAAGGTGGCGGCCGGCGAGATGCGCGCCATGCCCTTGCCGGTCTGGATGGCGCTGGTGTTTTCTCCGGCGATAACACTCACGCCTTACTGGGCCAGCCAGCTGCAGCCGGCGGTGGCGCCCAAGGTACGCGCCGCGCTGGAACACGCGGCCTGGATGTCGGTGGCGGCCTGATGTGACGCGGTTTTTTCAGCAATCAACAAGACAAGGAGCAGTGAATGAAGATTGTGAACGTCCACCAGCGGCGGCTGGAGGCCACGCGGGCTCAGGTGGCCCTGCTGATGGGCTTGCTGGGCTCGCCCGACGACAGGCTGTGGCCGCCCGGCTGGCCGCGCATGACCTTCGACCGGCCGCTGGTGCCGGGCGCGGTCGGCGGCCACGGGCCGATCCGCTACGTGGTGACGGCCTACACACCCGGCGAATCGATCCGCTTCCGTTTCACCGAGCCCAAGGGTTTTGACGGCTGGCACGCCTTCAGCGTGCTGGGCGCCACCGACGACGACTGCGTGCTGGAGCACCGCATCGAGATGCAGACCGAAGGCCGCGCCACCCTGCTTTGGGAGCTGGCGATCCGTCACCTGCACAACGCGCTGGTGGAAGACGCGCTGTCGCAGGCGCAGCGCGCCGTGGGCAACAAGCCGCTGGTCGTGCCCTGGCCGGTCAAAGTGCGGCTGTTGCGCTGGCTGCTGTCGGTGGGCAAGTCCACACCACCCAGCGCGAAGGGGGATGCCCATGCCCGCTGACATGCTCGCCTTTGGCCAGGCCATCCTGGGTCAGCAGCCCTTCAGCACCCTGCTGAATGCGCGGCTGGACGCTTTTGCGCCCGGCAGCGCCGAGCTGTCGCTGCCGGTCGCGCCGGCCATGCTGCAGCAGCACGGCTTTGTGCACGGCGGTGTGTTGTCTTACCTGGCCGACAACGCGCTGACCTTTGCCGGTGGTTCGGTGCTGGGCGATTCGGTGACGTCAGAGTTCAAGATCAACTACCTGCGCCCGGCCAAAGACGCCGAACGCCTGCTGGCTGTGGCCAGCGTGGTCGGCAGCGGCAAGACACAGGCGGTGTGCCGCTGCGATATCTTTGTGCTGCGCGGCGCCGAGCGCACGCTGTGCGCGGCGGCGCAGGGAACCATCCGCAAGGCGGGCTAGCGGCGCCGGCCTGCGCGCGCAAGCCCAAGCTTCACTGGCGTGTTTGACTGACGATGACGGATCACCGACAGACCTACGTCGCGCGCATGAACCGCGTGGTGGACTACATCAGCACGCATCTGGCCGGTACGCTGGACTTGCCCACGCTGGCAGCGGTGGCGCATTTTTCGCCCTGGCACTTTCACCGCCTGTTCCAGGCCATGACGGGCGAAACGCTGGCCGACTGCGTGCGCCGGCTGCGGCTGGAAGCCGCGGCGCAGCGCCTGCTCGCCTCGCCGCCACAGACGGCACTGGCGGTGGCGCTGGAGGTCGGGTTTGCGTCGGCGGAAGTGTTTACCCGCGCGTTTGGCGCGCACTTCGGCATGACGCCCACCGCCTGGCGGCGCGGCGGCCACCGCAGCTGGTCGGCCGGCCGGCGCGAGCAACTGAGCAAGATTCATCAAGACGTGCGCAAGGCGAATCAAGCCGCGGCAGCGGATGTTCAGCACCATGGGGACAGCTGGTCAGCGAGCCAGTCCACCATTGACAAAGGAACATCCATGCACGTCGACGTGAAAACCCTGCCCGCCCTGCGCCTGGGCTATCTGCGCCACACCGGCCCCTATGGTCACCCCGATATCGGTGCCACCTGGCAGCGGCTCTGGATCTGGCTGGGGCAACAGGGCCTCGAGCCGGAACGCATCTACGGCATCGTCCAGGACGACCCTGAAGTCACCCCGCCCGAGAAATGCCGCTACGACTGCTGCTTCGAGGTCGATGCCGCTTTCCAGCCGCAGGGCGACGTCGGCGTGCAGGCTTTTGCCGGCGGCCGTTATGCCTGCGCCGCCTTCACCGGCACCGGCGCGACGATTCACGCCGCCTGGATGCGCCTGCTCGGCGAATGGCTGCCGCAAAGCGGCTACCAGGCCGACGACAAACCCGCGCTTGAGCTGTACGACGGCGATTTTGTGGTGGACAAGAAAACCCGCAGCTTTCACTGCCTGCTGTGTGTGCCGGTGCGCCCGCTTTAACCTGCAGTCGCCGTCCGGCAGGATCAGCCCGGCGACTCAGTCCTCAAAACCCAGCAGGGTCACCAGGCTGTCCACCGGCTCACGCGGCATGCCGAGATGGTTGACGGCGGCGCTGTCGTCGGCGTAGCCCAGCGACATGCCGCAGACCACGCTCTGCCCGGGTGGCAACTGCAGCTCGCGCGCGATCACCGGCTGGTAACGCGCAAATGACACCTGCGGGCAGGTCGCGAGTCCGCGCGCGGTGGCGGCCAGCATCACACTTTGCAGATACAGCCCATAGTCCAGCCAGCTGTGCGGCTTGAAGCCGGCATCGATGGTGAAGATCAAACCCACAGGCGCATCGAAGAATGCGAAATTCCGGCCGGTCTGGCGCGCCCGCGCTGCCGCATCGCTGCGGTCTATGCCCAGCGCGCGGTAGTAACGCGCACCGAAGTCGTCCTGGCGCGCGCCGCAGGCCGCTGGCAGCGGGTCGGGAAAGTGGGCAAACGCCGGCAAACTGTTGCCCTCGTGCGCCTCCAGCAGCGCAGCGCTGAGTGCGCGTTTGGGCGCGCCGGCCAGCACATGCACCTGCCAGGGCTGGGTGTTGGAGTTGCTGGGCGCACTGCCCGCGATGGCCAGGATCTCTTGCACCTGCCGGCGCGACACGGTGTCGGCGCGGAAGGCCCGTGTGCTTTTGCGGGCGCGCATCGCGGCGTCCATGGCCTCGGCCGCGGTGGTGGGTGCTTCAGGGACAGTCATGGGTAGGCCTTTCTTCGGGAGATGGTTGCACAGGCGCGCCGGCTGTGGAAGTGCAGCTTGCGCATGGCCACCATGAAGCGCGTGCAAGTTGCGGGCCGGTCACACATCCAGCGCAGCGGCGGCCAGCAGCACCTGTTCACGCAGCCAGACATGCGCGGGGTCGTGTTCGTTGCGGCCATGCCAGACCGCCCGCACGGTCGAGATCGACGCCGGATAAGGCATGTCCTTGATGACGATCTCGCGGCCGCGCGCAAACTCCCGGGCCAGCGGTGACGGCACGATGGACAACATGTCGCTGCCCTGCAGCAGCGTGGGGATGACCATGGAGTGCGGCACCGTGATGCGCATGCGCGGCGACACACCGGCCTGCTGCATCGCATCTTCGAGCGCGTGGCGGTCGAACATCTCCGACTGGCGCGCCAGGCCACGCTCGACGATGAAGCCGCTGACGGCGCCCTCCTCCTCGCCGCCCAGGGACGCGGTGACCAGCGGGTAACGCCCCAGGTCCTGCAGCGTGAGCCTGCGCCGGCCGATCGGGTGGCCCCGGCGCATGACCAGCACCTCTTCCTGCTTCCAGGCCTGCAGCGACTGGAAACGCGGCGGCACCTCGGCAAAAATGCCGATGGCCAGGTCGATGCGGCCGACATCGATCTGCTCGGCCAGGTCCAGCCGGGTGGACGGCCGGATCACCAGGTTGATGGCCGGCGCCGCGCTTTCGAGCGTCAGGCTGAGCCGCGACAGCAGCACCGCCGTCACGTAGTCATTGGCGGCGATGACGAACTGCCGCTCGGCCTGGGCCGGCAGGAAAGGCATCACACCCAGGGTGTCCTGAATGCGCTGCAGCGCGTCGCGCAAGGGCGCGGCAATCGCCAGTGCGCGGGCGGTCGGCTCCATGCCCCGGGCCGTGCGCACAAACAACTCGTCGTGCAGGGTCTCGCGCAGGCGGGCCAGCGCATGGCTGACCGCCGACTGGCTCAGGTGCAGTCGCTTGCCGGCGCGCAGCAGGTTTTTTTCCTCGAACACCGCGTCGAAGACCCGCAGCAGGTTGAGATCCATCCGACCCATGTCCATCGTGTGTTCCTTCGCACCATATTGCACGGTATGCATTTTGCTCTTGCAAATTGGCCGCTTCCGGAGGCCGGCACTGCATGACATATTTGCATCGCCCCCACCCTTCAACGCCCGTTCCACCGGAAAACACCATGAAGCATTTATCGCGCCGCCTGTTTGCCCGCCACCTGTCGCTGACCGCGGCGGCCCTGGCCATCCCCGGCCTGGGCTTGGCCCAGACCGACGGCAGCGTCGGAAAGATCATCGTCGGCTACCCGCCGGGCGGCACGCTGGACCAGACCGCGCGCCGTGTGTCGGAAGCCTGGCGCGTCCAGGGCAAGGCCTACATCGTCGACAACCGCGCCGGTGCTGCGGGGCGTATCGCCAACGGCCAGCTCAAGCGCGAACGGGCCGACGGCTCCATGCTGTTGTGCACCCACACCTCGGCGCTCACCATTTACCCGCACGTGTATTCCAAGCTGGGCTACAACAGCGCCACCGACTTCCGCCCGGTCAGCCCGATCGCCGCCGCGACCTGCGCCTTTGCCGTCAGCAGCGCCGTGCCCGACAGCGTCAAGACCCTGGCCGACTACGTGCGCTGGGTCAAGGCCACACCCACCGCGGCGTCCTACGCCTCACCTGCCGCCGGCTCGATGGCCCACTTTCTCGGCTACCGCTTCGATCAGGCGGCCGGCCTCAAGCTCACCCATGTGGGTTACCGAGGCTCGGCGCCCGCGATGCAGGACCTGCTGGGCGGCCAGATTCCGGCCTACCTGGGCTTTGTCGGTGACTTCCTGCAGTACACCGCCGGCGGCAAGCTGCGCATCCTCGCGGTGACCAGCGAGAAACGTTCGCGTTTCATGCCCGAGGTGCCGACCTTTGCCGAGCAGGGCTTTCCGACAGTGACCGGCACGGAAACTTATGGCCTGTTTGCGCCACCCCAGACGCCGGACGCCGTGCTCGCCGCCCTTGGCGAAGCCACAAAGACCGCCTCAAAAGACGCCACGCTGATGGCCGGCTTCGCACAGATTGGCATGGACAGCATCTCGATGACGCCCGCGGCTTACAGCCAGCTGATCGCGCGCGAACTCGAGTACTGGCGGCCCATCGTGCTGGCCTCAGGTTTCAGGTCGGAAGAATGAGTGTCACCGCCCCCCCTGCCGCCCTGTCGCCGGACCGGGCGCAGTTGCTGGCGCTGAGCCTGCCCTTCTTCGATGAAATCCGCGACATGACGGCCGGCACCGAGGTCGAGAACTGGCTGAACCGCAGCCACGGGCCGGGCAGCGCGCTGTACGAGGGCCTGGCCGGCCTGATCAAGCGCGGCGTGCAGGACGGCTGGGCCGCCAGCGAGGAAATCGGCGGACCGCGCTACCGGCGCAGCCGGATCTTCGAGCCCTCAGCCGCCAGCCACTACTTCAGCATCACCGCCGTGTACATGGACAGCAGCGGCAACAGCCAGAACAACCCGGACGGCAGCTTGCGCGGGGAATACCACGCGCACCCCTACGGCGAGTTCAACCTGGTGGTGCCGCTGAATCCAGGCGCAGAACTGGCCGGACCGAACGGCTGGTGCCATGCTGGCTGGACCGCACCTGCGCCGGGCAGCCACCACTACCCCGAAGTCAGGGGCGGCGCGGTGATTGCGCTGTTCTTCCTGCCGGCGGGGCGTATCTCCTACGCGATCCAGCCGCCGGACCACCCGCTGAAGCAAGGCTAGACCTGGAGGTGTGATCCGCCTGAAAAGACCGTGCTAGTGGCAGGTGGCCATCACCGGTGACCGCGGCAAGGTGAAGAAGAAGCGCGCTCCGCGCCCCGGCGCCGACTCGGCCCACATGCGGCCGGCATGCCGTCCGATCACGCGGCTGACGGTTGCCAGCCCCATGCCCATGCCGGGAAACTCCGAGACCCCATGCAGACGCTGGAACGGGTTGAAAAGCTTGTCGGCATAAGCCATGTCGAAGCCGGCGCCGTTGTCGCTTACAAAATAGACCGGCATTCCGGCCGCGTCGATCTCCTGGCCGACCTCGATCTCGGAATGGTCGTTTTTCGAGGTGAACTTCCACGCATTGGCGAGCAGGTTTTCCAGCATCACGCGGATCAGGCGCCCGTCGCCATGGGCCTGCATCCCGCTTTCAACGTGAACCGTCACCTGGCGCTCGGGCTTGCGCGACCGCCACTCGCCCAGAATGCTGCGGGTCATCACGGACAGATCCACGGGCTCGTTGTTCAACCGCGTCCGCGATACCTGCGCCATCGACAGCAGGCCTTCGATCTGTTTGCCCATCTGCGCGGTACCGGCCTGAATGCGCGACAGGTAGTGCCTGACCTCGCCGGCCAGGTGGCTGTCCAGTTTTTTGGCCAGCAAATGGCTGAAGCCGTTGATGCTGTTGAGCGGCGAACGCAGGTCATGCGAGACCGCGTAGGAAAAGGCTTCAAGCTCCTGGTTCGACAGGCGCAAAGCCGCTTCGGTCGCCCTGGTCCCGGTGATGTCCTGCAAAACGCCGAAGAGTGCCGCCACCTTGCCGTCCTCCAGCATGGCCCGGCCCTGGCTTCGGACCCAGATACGCTGACCTTTGGCCGTGATCAGCGCAAGCTCCAGGTCCCAGGGGATGGCATGCGCCATGGCGTCCCTGACTGCGGCCAGGATCACCGGCTGCGCTTCGGGCGCAAAAAACCCGAGCGGATTCTGCAGCGCGCCCATCATGGACGAATCAAGCTCCAGGATACGGAAAACCTCGTCGGAGCAGTGCGGCGTCATGCTCTCCATGCGCACTTCCCAGCCGCCCACCCCGGCCAGCGCCCCCATGCGGTTCAGCAGCTCGGCACTGCAGTCCATGACGCGTTCGAGCTGCCTGCGGCTGGTGAGCTCCCGGATCGCGCCGGTGCGGCAACGGGTGTTCTCGCCCCCGTCCTCGTCGTCCACCCAACTGGTCATATGGACCCAGCGCACCTTGCCGCAAGCAGTGAGTACCCGGAACTCCAGGTCCAGCGGCAGGCCGGCCTGAACGGCGGCGTCGCGCTGGGTTTCGAAAGCGCGGCGGTCGCCCGGATGGATCAGGCGGAGAAACCCCTCATGGCTGTCATCCAGCAACGCGCGGTCCACGCCCAGCACGCGGCAGGCCTCATCGCACCACCACATCAGGCTGGTCTCGAGGTCAATCTGCCAGTAGCCTATGCGCGCCATCCGCTGCGCGACCTGCAGCCTGCGCTGGCTCTCGCGAAAGCGGGCGTCGTGTTCGGCCTGCCCGCGCTGAAACCCTTGCATCTCCGAGATATCGCGAAGCACGAGCGTGGACAACTGGCCTTCGGGGGTGTCGAGCACCGAGATCGAGGCGGCCAGGGGAAACTCCTCGCCGTTGCGGCGCAGACCGCGGATGAGCTGGCGCACGCCCATGGCCTGGGGCATCCTGCCCGTGTTGCCGTCATCGAGCTGACAGTCATGGCCTGCGCGCAAACGCAGGGGCATCAGCCGCTCCACAGACTGCAGCAGCATCTCCTGCCGGGACCAGCCGAATATCTTCTCGGCCGCACGGTTGTACATGAGGATTCTGTGCTGCGCATCCACGGTGATGATGGCGTCCATGGCGGACTCCAGCACGCCCGCCAGCAGCGCGGCCGCCCTGCCCGGGTTTTCGGTGTTGTCAGGATTGAGACTGTCGATGGAAGAAGATGGCATGATTTTCCTGCAAGCCCTACGGCGAATTAAGAAGTTACCGCGGCCCCACCGGGCATACCTCTTTAACGGCCAGAAGGTTCGGGATGTTTAGCGCCGTGGGCCGGCAGGTGTGGGCGCTGCCGGCCTGCCGTAGCTGCGGATGTCGATGCCCGCGAGCAGGCCCTACACTGGCAGCCCATGAAAACCGCCGACATCGCCCCCTTCTTCGCCACCCTCAAGGCCGCCAACCCGATGCCGGTGACCGAGCTCGAATACTCCAGCGTGTTCGAGCTGCTGGCCGCGGTGCTGCTGAGCGCGCAGGCCACCGACGTGGGTGTGAACAAGGCGACGCGCAAGCTGTTTGCGGTGGCCAACACGCCGCAGCAAATCCTGGACCTCGGCATCGACAGGCTGGAGGACTACATCAAGACCATAGGCCTGTACCGCAGCAAGGCGAAACATTTGATGGAAACCTGCCGCATGCTCGTTGAACAACACCAGGGCAAGGTGCCGCGCAGCCGCGAGGCGCTCGAAGCCCTGCCCGGCGTCGGCCGCAAAACCGCCAACGTGGTGCTGAACTCGGCCTTCGGCGAAGCGACCATGGCGGTGGACACGCATATCTTCCGCCTCGGCAACCGCACCGGCCTGGCGCCGGGCAAGACGCCGCTGGAAGTGGAGCTCAAGCTGCTCAAGCGCATCCCGCCCGAGTACCTGGTGGACGCGCACCACTGGCTGATCCTGCACGGGCGTTATGTGTGTGTGGCGCGCAAACCCATGTGCTGGCAGTGCGCGGTGGCACCGTATTGCGACTTCACGCCGAAGACGCCGCTGCCTGCGTAATGCCGCTCCCCAGGGTCGCCGCCTGGATCGCGGGTCGAGCCCGATGACCAATTCAGGGAGCGGGGACGAGGGTCGATCAGCGCTACTTTATTGATAGCTGAAAGCCCAGTACTGGCGGGGGCTGGCAGCCATTTTTATCCTGAAAAACCGGCACGGCGGGACAGTTTTAGCTGGTTGAGATGATTTTTTTCAAGCCAAAACGCCTTCCAGCCCCCGCCAGCTTTCGACACTTAGCTATCAAATAGAGAGCATCCGATCGTGCTCCAGTTCGGCGTTTGGCAAAAATCCGGAGGCGGTTGTGCGCAAAGCGCACGACCGCCGGGACTCCCAAGCGGCAGTCATGCTTGCACGCGAGTGCAGCACACGCGGCCAAATGAAGTCCCCCTCCATCGCCCAGCGGGGCGAGGGAGGGGTCAGGGGTGGGAGTGGGGAGTCAGAACTACTGACAGAGGGCTTCTGCAGCGCAACGTGTCAGCGCGCGCCAGGCCGAGCGAGAGCCTTCAGTCCGACACTCAAGCCAGCGTGGCCGTGGCCTGCATGGTGAGCCAGCCTTGGTAGTCTTCGGTCCAGAGGGCGACGGTTTTGCCGTCGGCCGACGGCAGGCCGTGGAGTTTGAAAGGCCAGAGGTCGAACACCGGGCGCACGGCACGGAACTCGAACTTGAGCAGGCGCGCGCCGGGCAGGTTGCGGCGCAGCAGGTCGGCCAGCAGGGTCGCGATCAACGGGCCGTGCACGACCAGGCCCGGGTAGCCCTCGACCTCGGTCACGTACTTGCGGTCGTAATGGATGCGGTGGCCGTTGAAGGTCAGCGCGGAATACCGGAACAGCAACACGTCGTCGGGCACGACCTCACGGCTCCAGGCGGCGTTCTGCGGCGCCGGCTGCGGTGCAGGCGCCGGATCGCCGGCTTGTGGATTGCCACGATAAACAATGTCATGTTCTTCGCTCAGCGCCAGGCCCTGGGCATTGCTGACTTCGTGTTTGACCAGCACAAACACCAGGTCGCCGCTGCGGCCGCTCTTGTGCGTCACCGATTCGATGGAGGAGCTCCGCGTAACCGCATCGCCGACCTGCAGCGGCTGCTGCTGCCACAAAAGGCGCCCGCCCGCCCACATGCGGCGCGGCAGCGGCACCGGCGGCAAAAAGCCGCCGCGCTGCGGATGGCCGTCCGGGCCGAGACCGGACTGGCGCGCCATCGGCAAAAAGTACAGCCAGTGCCAGAGTTCGGGCAGCGGCGTGCCGGGCACCGGGTCGGCGTCGTCGCGGTCCAGCGTGGCCGACAACGCGCGCACCGGCGCGGCGGTGACGGTGTCGCTGAGGGTGTCGGTCTTGCCGACCCAGGCTTGCAGCCTGGTCAGCGTGGCGGCGTCGACGGTCCGGATGTCTGAAGTCATGCCGCCATGCTACGCCAGAGCCGGAAGCGCCGGACCGGTCCGCGGACGCGACCGGGTCTTGCTAGTTGCGCAGCTTGCCGTCGCGCGTGACCATGCCGAGCTCGACATACTTGCTGCCGTGGCGCTGGCTGGCCGAGTAGGACACGACGAAGCCGCCGGCATCGTAGGCGCCCATGGCGTTCATGGACGCCAGCAAGGCCTTGGCGTCGCCCGGCTTCTTGCTGCGGCGCATGGCTTCGGCCAGCACCTTGGCGCCTATGCAGGCCTCGAGGTGGGTGCTGTTCATGGCCTGCTTGACGCCGGCGTCTGCCAGGGCCTTGGCGCATTCCTTGACCACCGGCAGCGATGACGCGGTGTTGGGGACCACCTGCGAGATCGACACACCGGCGCCGGCTTCGGCCGCTGCCTCGATGTATTGCTGCGCGCCGACGAAGGACAGGCTGGACGTGGGAATGAACTTGCCCTGGGCGACGATCTGCTTGCTGATCTCGGCGGCCGGACCCGACAACACGGTGTTGATGATCACATCGGGCTTGAGGCTGAGCAGCTGCGCCACCTGCGCCTCGCTGACCTTGACGTTACGCTGAAGCGAAAAGGCGGCGGGTTTTTTGCCCTGCTTGGCGAGGTAGTCGGTGACCACGCCGAGGTTCTGCTTGCCGACCTCGTCGTCGTAATGCACGACCACCACCTGCTTGATGCCCAGACCGGTCCAGAACGACAACATCTTCTCGAGTTCGTCGCCATACGATGCACGCAGCGTGAACACCACCGGTCCGGCGGTGCGCACCGGGTTGGCGCCGGAAAACGGCGCGAAGAACAGCACGCCGGCCTTCTCGGCCTGGGGCATGGCGTCCAGGCTCAGCGTGGCCGAGGCAAAACCGAACAGCGCCACCGCGTTGTTGTCGTCCAGCAGTTTCGTGGTGTTGGCGCCGGCGATTTTGCGGTCGTTCTTGTCGTCAAGTGACACCAGCTCGATCGGCAGGCCGGCAACGCCGCCTTTGGCATTGAGCGCCTTGAAGTAAGCCTGCGCGCCAGCCTGGATGTCTTTGCCGAAGCTGGCGTTGCCGCCGCTCAGCGGCGCCGACTGGCCGACGACCCAGGCTTTCTGCGCATGGCTGGCGCCGGCCAGCAGCAGCAGCGACACGGCCAGCGTGGACAAGAAGGGAGAAGGGAATTTTCGCGAAACAGACATGAAAGCAATCCATCCAGAATAAGAAGAAGCGGCGAAGGCCGGCAACAAAATTAAATCTTATGACGTACTCAGGCTATCGTGCAGCGCCACGACGCCGCCTTGTGACGGATGTCGCAGCATCCGCGAGAACCGGTGCCGCAGCGTAGGCCGCATGCAACACAGGGTAATTACCAGCTTGGCCGACGGTTTCAGTCACCCTTCCAGGCAGGACTTCTTTTTTCCACAAAAGCCGCCACACCCTCGTGGAAATCGGCGCTGCCGTAACAGAGCCGGACCAGGTCGTCGTCGGGCGGCAGGCTGCTGCTGACCAGGCGGCGCAGGCCTTCCTTGCTGACGCGTTGGGTCACCGGAGCCAGGGCCGCGAGCCGCTCGCACAACTTGCCCAGGTGCACATCGATCTCGCCGGCTTCGACCTGTTGCAGCAGAAAGCCGCAGGCCAGCACTTCATCGGCCGTCAGCACCTCGGCCAGCATCAGCATGCGCTTGACGCGCGGCACGCCGAACACCGCGACGAGACGCGACAGATTGGCCACCGACAGGCAGTTGCCCAGGGTTTTGGCGATGGGCACGCCAAAACGCGAGCCGGTGGTGGCAATGCGGAAGTCGCAGGCCGTGGCAATCGCCAGCCCGCCGCCTATGGTCCAGCCCTCGATCACGGCCACCGTGGGCATGGGCAGTGACTCGAGACGCGCGATGCACAGGTCGATCTGCTTTTCGTAAGCCACACCGTCCTCGCCGCTGCTGAAGGTGGTGAATTGCTCGATGTCGGTGCCGGCCACAAAAGCCTGGCCGCCGGCGCCGCGGAAGGTCACGACCCGCACTGTGGGGTCGGCCTTGAGCTGTTCACAGATGGCATTGAGCCGCTCGTACATGGCCCAGGTCATGGCATTGCGCGCGGCCGGGCGGTCGAACAGCACCGAGGCCACACCGGCCTGGATGTCGAGCTGGACGCTGCCTGTGTTGTTGGGATCGCTCATGCTGCAAATGCCCCCTGCTCGCCAAGTGTGGCCTGTTCTTCGGCACTCAGGCCGAGTTCGGTCAGCACCTCGGCCGTGTGTTCGCCCACGCGCGGGGGATAACGGCGCACCTGCTGCGGCGTGCCGGACATCTTGACCGCAAAGCCGATGTTGGGCACCTTCCCTTCGACCGGGTGATCGATGTCCATGCGCATCCCGCGCGCCTTGGCATGGTCGCTGCCAAAGGCTTCGGGGTAAGTGAGGATGGGCCCGGCGGGAATGCCGGCCTCGAGAAAGGTGCTGACCCAGTAGTCCTTGGTCTGCAGGCGGAAGTCTTTCTCGAGTTCGACCTCGAGCGCGTGGCGGTTCGCCAGCCGCAGCGAGATGGTCGAGAAGCGCTCGTCGGCCAGCAAATCGTCACGCTTCATCAGCTTGCACAGCTGCAGCCAGAGCTTCTGGTTGTTGGCGCCCATCACAAAGTAGCCGTCCGAGCAGGCCATGGCCTGGTAGGGCGCTGTCATCTTGTTGGAGGTGCCCAGCGGCTCGGGCTCCTTGCCCGTGCCCCAGTAGTCGCAGATATCCCAGATCGAAAAGGCCAGGGCCGAGTCGAACAGCGAGGCGTCCACATGCTGGCCTTCCCCGCTGGTCTTGGCACCGATGTAGGCCGACAGCGTGGCATACACCGCAAACAGCGCGCAGCCGATGTCGGCCACCGGCACACCGGCCTTGACCGGCGGGCCGCCCGGGTAACCGGTGACACTCATCACGCCCGACATGGCCTGCGCCATCAGATCGAAACCGGGCCGGTCGGCCCAGGGGCCGGTCTGGCCGAAGCCGGAGATGCTGGTGTAGACCAGGCGCGGGTTGACCTCCTTGAGCACCTCGTAACCCAGGCCCAGTTTTTTCATCGCGCCGGGGCGGTAGTTCTCCAGCAGGATGTCGGCATCTTTCGCCAGCCGCAGCAACAGCGCCTTGCCGGCCGCCGACTTGAGGTTGAGCGCAATGCTGCGCTTG
>CALRTF020000026.1:0-27580 GCA_943370985.1 Paenacidovorax caeni | reverse complement strand
GATCGATCATTTCTATCACCTCGCGGCGGTGTACGACCTGAGCGCCGACGAGGAAAGCCAGATCGCCGTGAATGTGGAAGGCACGCGCCATACCGTCGAGTTCGCCAAGCTCATCGATGCCGGGCATTTCCACCACGTCAGCTCGATCGCTGCGGCAGGCCTGTACGAAGGCGTGTTCCGCGAGGACATGTTCGAGGAAGCCGAGAACTACGAGCACCCCTACTTCATGACCAAGCATGAAAGCGAAAAAATCGTTCGCAAGGAATGCAAGGTGCCGTGGACCGTTTTCCGGCCCGCGATGGTGGTGGGCGACAGCACAACCGGCGAGATGGACAAGATCGACGGGCCGTATTATTTCTTCAAGCTGATCCAGCGCATGCGCCAGCTGCTGCCGCCCTGGATGCCGGCGGTGGGGCTGGAGGGCGGCCGCATCAACATCGTGCCGGTCGATTTTGTCGTCGACGCGCTGGATGTCATCAGCCACAAGGCCAGCATTGCCAAAAAGTGTTTCCACCTGGTGGATCCCGTCGGTTACCGCGTGGGCGATGTGCTGGACATCTTCAGCCGTGCCGCCCATGCGCCCAAGATGAACCTGTTTGTCAACGCGGCGCTGCTCGGCTTCATCCCGCGCGGGGTCAAGAAGAGCCTGATGGCGCTGGCGCCGGTCCGGCGCGTACGCAACGCGATCATGGCCGACCTGGGCCTGCCCGAGGACATGCTGACCTTCGTCAACTACCCGACGCGCTTCGACTGCCGCGAAACACTGGCCGCCCTCAAGGGCTCGGGCGTGGAATGCCCCAACCTCAAGGACTACGCCTGGCGCGTCTGGGACTACTGGGAGCGGCACCTCGACCCGGATCTGCACATCGACCGGTCGCTGCGCGGCACGGTGGGCGGCAAGGTGGTGCTGATCACCGGCGGCTCGTCCGGCATCGGCCTGGCGGCCGCGCACAAATTTGCCGAAGCCGGCGCCATCACCATCATCTGCGGTCGCGACCAGGACAAGCTGGACGAGGCCTGCAAGGAGGCCAAAGCCAGGGGTTATCACTTCATTGCCTACCCGGCCGACATCGCCGACATGGCCGATTGCGACCGCTTTGTGCAGGCACTGATAGCGAACCACGGCGGCGTGGACTTCCTCATCAACAATGCGGGCCGCTCGATCCGCCGGGCCATCGAGGCCAGCTACGACCGCTTCCATGATTTCGAGCGCACCATGCAGCTCAACTATTTCGGCTGCCTGCGTGTCACCATGGGCTTTCTGCCCGGCATGGTGGCCAAACGCAAGGGCCATGTGGTCAACATCAGCTCGATTGGCGTGTTGACCAATGCGCCGCGTTTCTCGGCCTACGTCGCCTCCAAGTCGGCGCTGGACGCCTGGACACGCTGCGCGTCCAGCGAATTTGCCGACCAAGGCATCACCTTCACCACCATCAACATGCCGCTGGTGCGCACACCGATGATTGCGCCCACCAATCTCTACAACAACGTGCCGACCCTGAGCCCCGAGGAGGCCGCCGACCTGGTGGCCCAGGCCTGCATTTTCAAGTCGGTGCGTATTGCGACCCGCCTGGGTATTGCCGGTCAGGTGCTGCACGCGCTGTTGCCGCGCGTGGCGCAGATTGCGATGAACACCAGCTTCCGCATGTTCCCGGATTCATCGGCGGCCAAGGGCGCCAAGCCGGGCGACAAACCGGTCAAGCAAACGCTGTCGCCCGAGGCCGTGGCCTTGCAGCAGATGATGCGCGGGATTCATTTTTGAGACGGGTTCACGAGCAGTGGTCGGTAACCGCACGCCGGCCGCACGCTGATTCTGCGTCATCGCGAAGGGCATAATGTGGCCGGGGGTCAGGCGGCGCCTGCACTCTGAAGGGACGGCTCATGATTCTGGTTACCGGAGGCGCAGGTTTTATAGGCGCCAACTTTGTTCTGGACTGGCTCGCCACCCATGACGAGCCGCTGATCAATCTGGACAAGCTCACGTACGCCGGAAACCTCGAAACGCTGCAGTCCCTGCGCGGCAACACCCGGCATGTTTTTGTGCAGGGCGACATCGGTGACAGCGCGCTTGTCGCCGGCCTTCTGGCCCGGTACCAGCCGCGCGCGATTGTCAATTTTGCGGCGGAGTCGCATGTGGACCGTGCCACCTCCAGCCCGGAGGACTTCATCCAGACCAACATGGTGGGTACCTTCCGCCTGCTGGAGGCCGCCAGGACCTATTGGGGGACGTTGGCCGGCGAGGCCAGGGCAGGTTTCCGTTTTTTGCAGGTGTCGACTGACGAGGTTTACGGTTCCCTGGCGCCAGGTGACTCCGCCTTCAGCGAAACCCATGCCTACCGTCCCAACAATCCCTATTCGGCCAGCAAGGCCGCGGGAGACCATCTGGTACGTGCCTACCACCACACGCACGGACTTCCGGTGCTGACGACGAACTGCAGCAACAACTACGGCCCCTTTCACTTTCCCGAAAAACTGATCCCCCTCGTGATCGTCAACGCCCTGGCCGGAAAGCCGCTGCCGGTGTACGGCGACGGACTGCATATCCGTGACTGGCTGTACGTCGGCGACCATTGCCGCGCACTTCGGCGCGTGCTCGAATCGGGCACGCCGGGCGAGACCTATAACGTCGGGGCCAGCAGCGAAAAAACGAATATCGCTGTGGTCGAATCGGTCTGCGCCTTGCTGGATGAGTTGCGGCCGCGCGCGCAGGGGAGTTATCGTGAGCAGATCGCGTTTGTCCAGGACCGGCCGGGCCACGACCGCCGCTACGCCATCGATGCCCGCAAACTCATGACGCAGCTCGGCTGGAAACCTGCCGACACCTTCGAGAACGGCCTTCGCAAAACCGTGCAGTGGTACCTGGATCACCCCGACTGGGTCGCTGATGCGCAAAGCGGCGCCTACCGGGACTGGGTCAAGCTGCAATACCCAGCGGCGGCAGCTTGAGGCACGCATGAAAATCCTGCTCTTCGGCAAAAACGGGCAAGTCGGCTGGGAGCTGCAGCGCAGCCTGGCGCCGCTGGGTGAAGTGATTGCGCCAGAGCGCCACGGCGGCATTTTTTGCGGCGATCTGATGGATCTTGACGGGTTGAAAGACACCGTGATGCAGGTACGGCCCGATGTGGTCGTCAATGCGGCCGCCCATACCGCGGTGGATGCAGCCGAAAGCGATGAAGCCGCAGCACACGCAGTGAATGCGCAGGCGCCGGGCGTGCTTGCCGAGGCTGCGGGCGCCCTGGGCGCCTGGCTGGTTCATTATTCGAGCGACTATGTATTCGACGGCGGGGGCAGCCGGCCCTGGGTCGAGGACGACATGACCGGCCCACTCAACGCTTACGGCAAGACCAAGCTGGAAGGAGAGCAGCGCGTCCAGGCTGCGTGTTCCAAGCACCTGATTTTGCGAAGCAGCTGGGTTTACTCGGCCCGGCGAAAAAATTTCGCCAAAACCATGCTGCGTCTGGCCCGGGAGCGCGACGTATTGACGGTCGTTGACGATCAGTTCGGGGCGCCCACTGGCGCGGACCTGCTTGCCGACGTGACTGCGCACATGCTCATGCGCACCCGGGATGCGGGCGGCGCCACGGTTTCCGGTACTTACCACGCAGCTGCTGGCGGCGAGACCTCGTGGCACGGTTATGCCTGCTTCCTCCTTGACGGCGCCGCCGCTGCAGGCATGGCGCTCCGGGCCTCATCGGCCACAGTCAAGCCGGTCCCGGCTGCCGCTTTTCCGACGCCGGCCACGCGCCCGCATAATTCGCGCTTGAATACTGCCAAACTTCAAAATGCATTCGGCTTGCGCCTTCCCGCCTGGCAAAGCGGCGTGGCCCGTATGCTGGCCGAGTTGACATGATGCGGATACGACCTTTGGCCGTCCTTGCCGCCTGTTCAGGCAGGCCAAGGTGTCAGCGTGCGCGCCGTCACTGCCTGCCTTCCCTGCTGTATTTGCACCCGGGTCGGGGCCGCCCATGAAGGTCACGCCCACCGCTGTGGCGGACGTCCTGGTTGTCGAGCCGCAGGTGTTCACCGACCCGCGCGGTTTCTTTTTCGAAAGTTTTAACCAGCGTGCTTTTAATGCCGCCACCGGCACCGGCTTCACCTTTGTCCAGGACAACCACAGCCGCTCGGGAAAAGGTGTGTTGCGCGGCCTTCACTTCCAGTCGGTCCAGCCGCAAGGCAAACTTGTGCGGGTCGTGCGTGGCGCGGTGTTGGATGTGGTGGTGGATATCCGGCCCGGATCGCCCGGTTTTGGCCGGTGGGTCGGCATGGAACTCAACGAACACGACCCTCGCCAGCTGTGGGTGCCGCCGGGCCTGGCGCACGGCTTTCTGGTGCTCAGTGACAGCGCCGACGTTTTGTACAAGACCACCGACTACTACGCGCCCGAGCTTGAGCGCTGTATTGCCTGGAATGATCCGGCGCTCAACATCGCGTGGCCGGCAGACGTTCAGCCCCTGCTGTCTGCCAGGGATCAGCGCGGCGTGTCGCTGGACCAGGCCATGCGCAGCGTTTGAAACCGGGGGGCGCCAGCCATGCATGTGTTTACAATGCGTTCAAGTCATGAACACACCGGCATAGGCGATGTCGCCTCAAGATCTTCCTTACTACCTTTTATGCCAGCTCACCCAGGAGCCCGCAGCCAGCCAGCGCGGGCTGGCCGAACGTTTCGGGGTGAGCCTGGGCAAGATCAATTACTGCCTGCGGGCCTTGGTTGACAAAGGTCTGGTCAAGGCCAACAACTTCAGGCGAAGCGACAACAAGATGGCTTATTCCTATGTGCTCACGCCGTCCGGCATTGAGGCAAAAAGCGCGCTGACCAAAGCCTTTTTGCAGCGCAAGCTGGCGGAGTTCGAACTGCTGCAGCAGGAGATCGAGGCGCTGCGCCGGGAAATGGAGCGCTCATGAGCCGTCCCGTTGCTCCGGGTGCCGCAGCGATTCACCCGGTGGTGCTGTGTGGCGGCAGTGGCACGCGGCTGTGGCCATTGTCGCGCAAGGCTTTCCCCAAGCAGTTCATTCCGCTGATCGGCGACAAGTCGCTGTTGCAGCTTACGCTGGAGCGTCTGGCCCTGCTGGCCGGAACCGGGACCCCGTCCATCACCTGCGTATCGTCCGAGGAGCATCGTTTTCTGGTGGCGGACGTGGCTGAACATGCAGGTCTTGCCGTTCGACAGATTCTGGAGCCCCAGGCCAAAAATACCGCGGCGGCGATGGCGCTTGCTGCGCTGGCAGCGCCTGCCGATGCCTTGCTGCTGTTTTGCCCCGCAGACCACCACATTCCGGATTCGCGTGCTTTTGCCGCCATGGTGCAGTCGGCCGCAGCGGCCGCGCAGGCCGGACAGCTGGTGACTTTCGGGGTGCAGCCCAGCTTGCCGAGCACGGCGTACGGCTACATCCAGAAAGGCCAGCCATCCGGGGATGGCGGTTTCAAGGTGGCCCGGTTCGTCGAAAAACCCGATGCGGCAACAGCCCTGGGGTTTCTGGGCAGCGGCGATTACCTGTGGAACGCCGGCATTTTCCTGCTCAGTGCACGGGCCTTGCTGGATGCCCTGCAGGCCCACGCGCCGGATATCCTGGATGTGTGCAGGGCAGCCATGCAGCAGTCGCAGCAGGATGGCTTGTTCACGCGTCCCGACGCCCAGATGTTTGCCGCCTGCCGAAGCCAGTCCATTGACTATGCCGTGATGGAACGCGCTGCCAACGTGGTGGTCTTTCCGTTTGAGGGTGTGTGGAGTGATGTGGGCAGCTGGGGGGCGGTGGCTGAACTGGCCCAGCCGCAAGCGCAGGGCAACCGCAGCGGTGGCCTGAAGCCGGACGCCCATCATCTGCACGCCCGCAATACCTTCATTCATGCGGGCGGCAAGCGGCCCGTGGTGGCGCTGGGAACCCAGGATCTGCTGATCATCGACACACCGGATGCCTTGCTGGTGGCCCATGCGGGCCATGCGGAGGCTGTCAAGGAGGTTGTTGCCAGACTGGAGGCGCTCGACGCATCCCAGGCCGTACAGCACCGCCTGGTTGCGCGTCCCTGGGGCTGGTATGACAGCATCGATGTGGGCCAGAACCACCAAGTCAAGCGCATCACGGTGCGGCCCGGTGCGTCGCTGTCCCTGCAGATGCATCACCATCGTGCCGAGCACTGGGTGGTCGTCAGCGGTACCGCAGAAGTTGTCAATGGCGACAAGCGCATGGTGCTGACCGAAAACCAGAGCACCTATATTCCGCAGGGCCAGATTCACCGGTTGACCAATCCCGGTACGGTGCCGCTGGAGTTGATTGAGGTGCAAACCGGCTCCTACCTCGGAGAAGACGACATCGTGCGGATGGAGGATAGCTATGGACGCGGCTAAGGGAGAGAGCCCGGGGAGCGCTATCCCGATGCAAGCTCCTCAACCCATATTCAAGTTGTTGCACCGCCTTTGGCAGCATGTCACTCCGCGCCGCCGTAGCCAATTCGGTCTTCTTGCGGTACTGATGATTCTGACCTCTTTTGCGGAAATCATCAGCATAGGGGCGGTGTTGCCATTTTTGGGGGTGCTCACAGCGCCCGACCGGATTTTTGGAACTCCGGCAGTTCAACCGTTTATACAGAAGCTGGGTCTTACCTCACCCGATCAGCTTTTGCTGGCGTTGACCATTGCCTTTGGGATGGCTGCGGTTTTGGCCGGAGCCATGAGATTACTGTTGCTGTGGGCAACCACCCGCCTCGCTTCTGCAACCGGGGCGGATCTCAGTATAAGTATCTATCGCCGCACCCTGTACCAGCCCTATGCCATTCATGTGGCTCGAAACAGCAGTGAAATCATCGCCGGAATCGCTAACAAAACCGGTGGCGTCGTCAATACCATCATGACTTTGCTGAACTTGGCGGCGTCCAGTATCATGCTGGTCACAATTCTTTTGGCGTTGTTGTCGGTCGAACCCGTTATAGCTTTATCGGCTTTCGCTGGTTTCGCGCTAATTTATGGATTTGTTGCTCGCTATACCCGACGCCAGCTTTTGATTAATAGCGAAATCGTCGCACGTGAATCCACTCACGTGATCAAATCCCTCCAAGAAGGTTTGGGTGGTATTCGTGACGTTCTGATTGATGGAAGCCAGGATGCCTACTGCAAAATTTATCGCGACTCCGATGCGCCCTTGCGTCGGGCCTTGGGCAGCACCACATTCATAAGTGCCAGTCCGCGCCATGCGGTTGAAGCACTGGGAATGCTACTAATTGCTGTACTTGCATATTCCATATCCCTGCAGCCAGACGGCATCGCCAAAGCCATTCCGATTCTGGGTGCCCTGGCACTTGGTGCGCAGCGTTTATTGCCCGCATTGCAGCAGGCGTACACCACGTGGGCTACCGTGAGCGGGAGCCAAGCTTCGCTGCAGGACGCTCTAGAACTGCTCGACCAACCTCTGCCAAGTTACGTGGATCACCCCGTCGATCCCCTGCCTTTCCAGCACTCCATCAATTTGAATGAGCTCTCGTTTCGCTACAGCCCGCAGGCGCCGTGGGTTACGAGAAATCTCAATCTCAGAATCGCGAAGGGTGATCGCATAGGGTTTATCGGCGCCACAGGTAGCGGAAAAAGCACCTTGCTGGATCTGGTCATGGGGCTGTTGCAAGCGACTGAGGGCACGATTGAAATTGATGGCCAGCCCCTAGTAATGGAAACTCTTCGTCCATGGCAGTCCCATATTGCACATGTGCCGCAAGCCATTTTTCTTGCTGACAGCACCATTGAAGAAAATATCGCCTTTGGCGTCCCCAGGGAAAAAATTGATCGCGAGCGAGTCAGGAAAGCGGCCCGGCAGGCGCAAATTGCCGGCGTCGTGGAGACTTGGCCAGATAAATATCAGACCTTTGTCGGCGAGCGTGGGGTCAGGCTTTCCGGAGGCCAGCGCCAACGCATTGGCATTGCGCGCGCGTTATACAAGCGGGCAGACGTCATCGTTTTTGATGAGGCCACCAGCGCGTTGGATAGCGAAACCGAGCAGGTAGTGATGGAAGCCATTGAGGGCCTTAGCGATGAGTTGACAATACTTATCATCGCTCACCGTCTCACTACCCTTAAAAAATGCACTCGAGTCGTGGAGTTGGGCGGTCAGGGCATTCTTGGGGTCGGTAGCTACGATGAAGTAGTGAAAGGTTATTTGGGCGCAGCTGAAAAGCTTAAAAACCAATGAAAGAATCAGTTTGCCTTGCTCGGGTGGAAATTTCATCGAGGCCTAGCGCCAAGGGCAGGGGGGGCATACTAGTTTTTACTTTCCCGAATACCAAGCGTCGACTTGCAGAAGACTTAAAGAGTTAACTCCTCAGATGGATCAGGGCTAATAAATGATTTTCACCAAGATACCCCTCCACGGATGCGGTTTCATTGTCGAGATTGAAAAGTATGAAGATTTCAGAGGCATATTCGCACGTACCGTTTGCCATGATGAGTTTGAAAAACATGGCTTAAATGCAGATTTCGTCCAGCAAAGTATTTCCTTTAATCCACATCCAGGGACGCTGAGGGGAATGCATTGGCAGGTCGAGCCTTGGGCGGAGGACAAACTGATTCGAGTAACGCGCGGTGCTATCTTCGATGTCGTTGTGGATATTAATCCCAAATCGCCTACATTCAAAAAATGGTACGGTGTTGAACTCAGCGAAACTAATAGACGGCAGATATATATACCCAAGGGATTTGCCCATGGATTCCAGACAACGGTGCCAAATACCGAAGTACTTTATCAAATGACTACACGATACAACCTTGATGCTTCCCGAGGTTTTGCTTGGGATGATCGCGATATTAATATCAGTTGGCCGCCCGCAGAAAACAGGATTGTGGGTATTCGAGACTGCGAGTATCCCCATTTCAATGTGTCCAATCAATAACATGAGTCGCCGCGTTATGCCGTTGCGCTATTACTCCGTTGAGGCGGCGTTATGAGATGCCGCCATTGTCATTCAGAACTTAAGCTGAGCATGGCTGATTTGGGTAGTGCGCCACCGTCCAATGCCTATCTGACATCCAAGAGTTTGCATGCGGCTGAAAGATGGTTTCCATTGCGTGTGTTGGTGTGCGAGGGATGCTGGCTGGTACAAACAGAAGACTTTGCGCAGGCGGATGACCTTTTTGATGCTGACTATGCGTATTTCAGCGGCTTTTCAACGAGTTGGCTCGCCCACAGCGAGCGGTATGTCGCGGAGATGGTGCAGCGATTCGATCTGAATAGCGAGAGCCATGTGATCGAGGTTGCAGCGAATGACGGCTACCTATTGCAATTCGTCAAGGCGCGCGGCATTCGCTGTACAGGAGTTGAGCCGACCGCCAGCACGGCGGACGCAGCGCGCGCCAAAGGTCTCAATATTGTGGAAGAATTTTTCGGTGTGCGCTTGGCGCGTGAATTCGTTGCTCGTGACGAGCATGCTGATCTGATGGTCGCCAACAATGTGCTGGCTCATGTACCGGATATCAATGACTTTGTTGCCGGATTTTCGATACTTCTCAAGCCACACGGCGTCGCAACCTTCGAGTTTCCGCACCTTCTGCGTTTGATGGCAGACAATCAGTTCGATACGATTTATCATGAGCACTATTCTTACCTTTCTCTCACGGCAGTGCAGCGCATTTTCGCGGCCAATGGCCTCATGGTGTTCGACGTGCAGGAGCTCTCCACCCATGGAGGGAGCTTGCGGGTATTCGCACAGCGGGTCGACACCGGTACGCGCGTTATCAGTGGTGAGATTGAGTTGCTGCTCCGTCAGGAGGAGGTAGCAGGCATTCGCACCTCTGATTTTTATGCCGGCTTCCAGGCGCGAGCCGAGGAAGTAAAAGATAACTTTCTGAGCTTCTTGATCGAGGCCAAGCGACAAAAAAAAACTGTCGCGGCCTACGGCGCCGCAGCGAAGGGCAATACCTTGATGAACTTTGCTGGGATTCGTCCGGATCTAATCCACTATATCGTCGACAGAAACCCCTCCAAACAGGGGAAGTTTATGCCGGGTAGCCGGATACCAATTGTTGATGAAGCCCAGCTCTGGAAAAGAAGGCCTGATTATCTGGTCATCCTTCCGTGGAACCTCGCGGCTGAGGTCAAGGAGCAAAACGCTAAGCTCGCGAATCTCGGCACGAAGTTCGTCACGACGGTGCCGAAACTTCTGATCGCATGACTGGAATTACGTTGCTCACTGGGGCCACCGGCTTTGTCGGTTCTCAGGTATTGCGGGGGCTGGCTGAGAGAGGTGTTCGGGTGCGTGTCGTCGCTCGTGACGGGAAATACGAAGAACTCGGGAACTTGAACGCCATTGAATCAGTAATTTTTACCCCCGATGCTTTTGCTGAAAGTGCGGACTGGTGGGCGAATACATGCAAGGGAATCGACATCGTTATTCATATTGCCTGGTACGCTGAGCCAGGCAAATATCTTCAATCGCCCAAAAATATCAATTGTTTAAAGGGAACTCTTTGCATGGCGGAAGGCGCAATCCAAGCGGGTGTCAGGCGTTTCGTCGGAATTGGAACATGCTTCGAATACGATTTGGCCGGAGCCAGGCTTTCCGTTGAAACACCTTTGCGCCCAATGACTACATATGCAGGAGCAAAGGGCGCAGCTTTTATGGCACTCTCGAACTGGCTACCACTGCAAAAGGTCGAGTTTTCATGGTGTCGCTTGTTCTACCTCTATGGCGAAGACGAGGATTCACGACGCCTTGTTCCGTACTTGCGCGCCAAGCTGGCAGCCGGTGAGCCTGCTGAGTTAACCAGTGGCGCCCAAGTTCGCGATTTTCTCGATGTTCGTGAAGCTGGCGACATGATTGTCCAGGTGGCGCTTGGCTCTGTGCAGGGGCCGATAAACATATGCTCCGGTATACCGGTAACAGTACGGCAGTTGGCTGAAAGTATTGCTGATGAATACGGGAGCCGCCACCTACTGCGGTTCGGCGCGCGTGCAGACGACTGTTTCGATCCGCCTCGTGTGGTTGGCGTCCCGGGCGGGGGATTGCAATGACTCAAGATCACCGAGCCAAACTGCTGTATCAGCAGGATCAATTTCCGATTTTCCAAAATCGCATGTACTCCACGGAAGCTGAGGCTCTGGACTGCCCCAAAGGCGATCTACGACTGGTAGAAGACCAGCAAACTGGGCTTGTTTACAACGCAGCTTTTTGCCCATCGTTGATGACCTACGATGCCCATTACCAAAACGAGCAGGCGTTTAGTCCAACATTTCAAAAGCATCTTGAACTTGTGGCCAACATTATTGAAAGGTGTATGGGGCGTAATGCGCTTGTCGAAGTGGGTTGCGGCAAAGGTTTTTTCCTCGAGATGTTGCTAAATAAAGGGTTTGACGTCACTGGCTTTGATCCTGCCTATGAAGGAACCAGCGCGCGAGTTGTAAAAAGGTATTTCGAACCGGGCGTGGATATTAAGGCGAGGGGTTTGGTGCTGCGTCACGTGCTTGAACATGTTCCGGATCCCATTCAATTCTTGCTTCAATTAAAAGAAGCGAATGGCCAAAATGGCAAAATTTATATTGAAGTCCCGTGCTTTGACTGGATTTGTAAGCGTCGAGCATGGTTTGATATCTTTTACGAACATGTAAATTATTTTCGGATATCAGACTTTTATCGAATGTTTGGTACTGTTGTTGAGAGTGGCCACTTGTTTGGGGGACAGTACTTGTACGTCGTGGTGGACCTGGCCAGCCTCAGGCAGCCAGAAATAAACGTTAGGGATAGGGTGTTTTTTCCAACGGATTTCATCAGCAACATCAAGGAGTCAAGCCAATCCAACTTAGGTCAGACCACTATTTGGGGCGGCGCATCCAAGGGTGTCATATTTGCGTTATTAAAGGCGCGAGCCGGGCAGCCTGTTAGCACCGTCATCGACATGAATCCCGCAAAACAAGGCAAGTATTTGGCTGCCACAGGGCTGTTGGTCAGATCACCCGAAGATGCATTGGCCTCGCTTCCCGAGGCTTCCACAATTTATGTCATGAATTCCAATTATTTGCAGGAAATCAAGACCATGTCCCGTAATCTATTTAACTATCTTGAGTTGTATCATGAATGACTTTAAAAAAGAGGTGACGGAAAGAGTAGCCTCGTTCGGAACCGATAAGCCGCTGAGCGAAGCTGCTGAACTTTTTATGCGGACGTCAGTCGAGCGCAGATATTCTTATAACTTTTCTTGGCAAGATAGACCCATTGTTCAGTATCCCCAGGACATGGTTGCGATGCAAGAATTGATCTGGGCTACAAGACCGGATTTAATTATTGAAACTGGCATAGCTCACGGGGGGTCACTTATTTTTAGTGCGTCCATGCTCGCGTTGCTGGATATGTGTGACGCAATTGAAGCCGGCGACAAGCTTGATCCGGCAATCTCCCGCCGCAAAGTGTTGGGAATCGATATTGATATTCGTAAAAGTAATCGTATTGCCATTGAGGCGCACCCCATGTCAACGCGCATTCAAATGATTCAAGGCTCCAGTCTCGCTCCCGAGATCATTGCGCAGGTGGGGGCTATTGCAGCAGACTATTCCCGTGTATTGGTTTGCCTTGACAGCAATCATACCCATGCACATGTATTGCATGAGCTGCAAGAGTATGCCCCGTTTACCAGCATAGGTAGTTATTGCGTGGTATTCGATACGGTGATTGAGAATCTGCCGGAAGAAATGTTTCCTGATCGCCCTTGGGGCCCAGGGGATAATCCTAAAACGGCGGTATGGGAGTACTTGAAAACACATCCGGAATTCGAAATCGACAAGAGTATTGAGCATAAGCTTCAGATTACTGTGGCTCCGGATGGGTATTTGAAAAGAATCGCGTAGTTGTTGCGGTGATGCATATATTTCCACAGTAACACCTGTGGCTTCTTGATGTCCGTTTTATCCAAATTAACGATTGTTATATTTACATATAACCGTCACCCTTATGTAATTCGTAATTTGGCATTGTGGTCAGGCACTGAAGTTCAGGTTCATGTATTGGACGGAAGTGCGGAAGCAATAAGCGTAAATCGATTGGTCGCCTTTTCTTCAAATATTCACTACCACCATTTACCTCTTCCAATATGGGAGCGGATATCCGCAGGCGCGTCGTTGGTAGACACGGAGTATGTCTCGTTCTTGCCGGATGACGAATTTTTTATCCCCTCTGCACTTGAGGCCAGCATTGTTGAACTTGATGCCAATCCGGACTTGGTCTCTTGTTCTGGGAGGGGAATAGACAAATCCTTGGGAGCGGATTTGATTGTTCCTTGGGCAACGGTTGAACATAATAAATCCAATTATAAAAGCGGCAACTCTGGGGCAGTTGAGCAACTCGATCCAATCGTCAGAATGATTGCGCATATGAGTCCATATGTACCCTCTACCTTTTACGGTGTGAGCCGTAGCCAACCTTGGAAAGAGGTAGTGCTCCTCTTGAGTCAACGTGAATTTTCCTCGGGAGTCGCACCAGAAATCCAGTTTGAACTTTCGATGAGTTTTAAAGGCAAAGTACGGATTATCAATGAGTTAATGTGGTTGCGAACTGCAGAAAATCCCTCAAATTCGGCTGGATTTGAAGTGGAATTTCACTCATGGTATTTGAATCCGCGATATGCGGCTGAAGTCAGCGATTTTCTGGACATAACCGCGAGCGGCTTGGCTGAAAAAAGTGACTTGGACTTGGACGTTATCAGACGTGGCTTGGAAATAGCATGTAAAGCCTACGTTGATTATTGCCGTCAACACTTTGGCTCCACGCCATCGGATCAACGACTTCTTAGGGAGTCAAACTGGTTGGAACGATGGTTGTCTACGCGCACTGCTTCAACTTTGAAGCGTTCCGTCAAAAAGTTAATTAGCGCGCTTCCTGCGCCGCTGTTAACGGTACTCCCGGCGCGTCTGCGGTTTCGCTCGTATATTGAAATGGCAAAAGGTCTCGAGTCGGCGGGGCTCCATGTTGATTGGACTCAACTCATCGTTATTTTGGAAACGGTTAAAAAATCTCATGGCACAACGACTTGACTTCTCGGGAACGGGCTTTGCTTTGATTGGCGCCGGCAGGATGGGAAGACGGCACATTCATGCTGCTGCGAAGCTAGGCCTCACCCTGGTCGGTGTGGTGGACCATTCTCAAGCGGCATTGAGGGAAGTTCAGACAGAACATCGACTAGCTGATGAGGTGCTCTTCTCCGACCATGCAGCTTTATTTGCTGCCGTTGTTCCGGAGTGTTTGATCATTTCTACCACTGCGGATTCGCACTGTGCATTGACTTGCGCGGCTGCAAAGGAGGGAGTCAAATACATTCTGGTTGAAAAACCGATGGCTGTCTCGCTACGCGAATGTGATCTGATGCTTGAGGCCTGCTCCAAGCATGGCGCCAAAATGAGCATCAATCATCAGATGCGATTCATGGAGCAGTACTCGAAAGCAAAAATCAAGCTGGACAGCGATGCCTACGGGGGCCTTAAGAGCATGACAGTCGTTGCTGGAAATTTCGGCCTGGCGATGAATGGTTCACATTACCTGGAAGCGTTTCGGTATCTGACTGAAGAGGAGCCGGTTGAAGTGTCCGCTTGGTTTTCTCCTGGGGTCGTCGCAAACCCACGCGGTATCCAGTTCGAGGACCGGGCCGGATCCATTCGCGTGGTCACAGCCAGTGGCAAACGTCTGTATCTGGAAATCGGGGCTGACCAAGGCCATGGCGTGCTTGTAACGTACGCCGGTCGGAACGGTCTGATCATGGTGAATGAACTGAGTGGCGAGATGTTCAGTACTGTGCGTGAGCCCGAATACAGAGACTTGCCCACGACCCGCTATGGGATGCCTGCAGAGTCGGCCCGCGAGGTGATCGCGGCGGCTGAAGTGATTGACTCAACCGCTCAAGTTCTGAGGGCGCTGCTTACTGACCATAATCCAGTGACCGGGTACCAAGGAAGGATGGCCATCGAGGTGTTGGCTGCTGCTTATGTATCTGCAGAGAACGGCGGGCAACCCATAAAATTGGCTGACAGTTCAGACCGTAGTCGGATTTTTCCGTGGGCTTGACCTTGTCCATCGTCCGCTTTCGTTTGAATTGGTATGACTGCCCGGGACGGTTTTATTCGGTTTGCCTGCATTGCTTTGTCAGGGCGAGGCCAGGTTGAAGCATTCGAGTTTTTTAACGCACCGTGGCGAACGTGTGCTTTGTAGAAATACACAGTGAAGCTTATGAGCAGTAAAAATTTATGTAAGGTCGCTTTTGTCGGCGCAGGTTATATGACCGGCGAGCATATCAAAGCGTTTAAAGATATAGCTGGTGTGGCGGTCAGCGGTATTCAAAGTCGTACAAGAAGTCGGGCAGAAAAACTTGCCGCTGACTTTGAAGTGGATCTTGTTTGCGATTCCATTGCCGACCTGTATGAAAGAACAAGAGCTGATCTGGTCGTTATTTCGGTGCCGGAACTTTCGGTCAATGAGGTTTGTGTTGAAGCCTTCAAGTACCCCTGGACTTGCCTGATTGAAAAACCAGCCGGCTATAACTTGGTGGATGCAACCCTTATTTTTGAAGAGGCCGTGGCGCAAAAGAGTAAGGCGTTTGTAGCTCTAAACCGGCGGCATCACAGCAGTACCAAAACGGTACTCGATGATCTGGCCAGGCAAGAGGGGAAAAGACTCATCCATGTTTACGACCAGGAGGATCAGATTGCTGCGCGAAAAGCAGGGCAGCCCGAGCTTGTTGTGAAAAACTGGATGTATGCGAACTCGATTCACGTCGTTGATTACCTAAGCATTTTGGGTCGAGGTGAAATTGTTTCCGTGGAGCCAGTTATTCCCTGGGAACCTGAAAATCCATGCTTTGTGATGGCAAAAATTGTTTATGACTCGGGGGATATTGGAGTCTACGAAGCGGTGTGGAACGGGCCTGGGCCTTGGGCAGTGACAGTCACGACTCAGGCCAAACGTTGGGAAATGAGGCCGGTGGAGAACGCATCCTTCCAGATATTTGGTTCGCGCAAAATGGAGCCAGTCGAGCAGGATGAGTGGGATAGAAAGTTCAAGCCTGGCCTACGGGTGCAAGCTGAAGAGGCTGTCAAAGCAGCTTTGGGGCAATCCCACAACCTTCCCTCGCTGCAGGACGCATTGAATTCCATGAAGCTGGTTCACGCTATCTATGACGAAGGATTCACGCGTGTCTGACCGACGGATACTCGTGACGGGTGCCGATGGCTTTATCGGATCCCACCTGACAGAAGCACTGGTCCGACAGGGTTACGAGGTCCGTGCGTTCGTGCTCTACAACTCCTTCGGCTCCTGGGGGTGGCTGGACAGTTGCGGCGCGGATGTGAAAGGACGGTTCGAGGTGTTTGCGGGCGACATTCGAGATCCGCACGGGGTAAAAGAGGCAATGAAGGGATGTGATGCTGTTTTGCATCTTGCCGCGCTGATTGCGATTCCGTACTCCTACCATTCGCCAGATACTTACGTAGACACCAATGTCAAGGGCACGCTGAATGTGTTGCAAGCTGCGCGGGAGCTCGGTGTCAGAAGGGTGGTTCATACATCGACCAGCGAGGTCTATGGCACCGCCAAGTTTGTGCCGATTACTGAAGAGCATCCATTGCAAGGGCAGTCCCCGTACTCTGCGACCAAGATCGCCGCCGATCAGTTGGCCTACTCGTTCTACGCGTCCTTCGGCCTGCCCGTCGTGATTGCTCGGCCCTTCAACACCTATGGCCCACGACAGTCCGCCCGTGCCGTGATACCGACCATCATTACCCAGATCGCGAATGGGCGAAGGCAGATCAAACTCGGTGCGGTATCTCCTACCCGCGATTTCAACTTTGTGCAGGATACCGTGTCAGGATTTATCGCGGCTTTGACTTCCGATCAGGGTTTGGGCGAGGTCGTGAACTTCGGCAGTAATTTTGAGATCTCCATCGGCGATACGGCCAAGCTTATCGCGGAGGCCATGAATGTCGAGATCGAGATCGTCACCGACGAAGCCCGTTTGCGGCCCGAAAAGTCAGAGGTGGAGCGCTTGTGGGCCAGCAATGTCAAAGCAAAAGAATTTTTTGGCTGGGAACCTGGCTATGGCAGTCGCGACGGCTTCAAGCGCGGTCTGTCCGAGACTGCTGAATGGTTCACGCAAGCCGAGAATCTGCGCGCTTACAAGGCCGATATCTATAACCTGTGAGCATTGTGACAATACCGTCGCCCATCCCTGAGCAAGTTGTTGCCGCCATCCGCTCCGTTGTCGGAGAGGTCCCTGTGGCATTGCATGAGCCGAGCTTCGCCGGCAACGAGTGGCTGTATCTCAAGGAATGCCTCGATTCAACTTTTGTCTCTTCTGTTGGCAAGTTTGTTGATCGCTTTGAAACCGATCTGGCCGCTTTCACCGGCGCTAAACACGTGGTTGCGGTAGTTAATGGGACGGCGGCGCTGCACATCGCTTTGAAGCTGGCGGGTGTGAAGGCTGACGACGAGGTGTTGATGCCCGCACTTACCTTTGTTGCGACAGCCAATGCGGTGACATACTGTGGCGCCACCCCGCATTTTGTCGATAGCGAGACGCAGACCCTGGGCGTGAATGCCGCGAAGTTGCGCGACTATCTGGGCAGTCACACCGAGCAACGCTCCGGTCATTGCGTGAACCGCAGCACCGGCCGCGTCATTCGGGCCTTGGTGCCCATGCACACATTTGGACATCCTGTGGATCTGGACGGGCTGCTATCGCTTGCCCGCGACTTCAACCTGGCGCTGGTAGAAGATGCGGCCGAGTCCCTGGGAAGCTACTACCATGGGCAGCACACCGGCACCTTCGGGCTCATTGGTACTCTGAGCTTCAACGGCAACAAGACAATTACTACAGGCGGGGGCGGTGCGTTGATGACAGATAACGCAGAACTGGCCCGCCATGCCAAATACCTCACCACTACTGCCAAACTGCCCCATGCATGGGACTACCGGCACGACGAAGTCGGCTACAACTATCGCTTGCCCAACCTGAACGCGGCCCTGGGATGCGCTCAACTGGAGCAATTGCCTGCCATGCTTGCCGCGAAACGAGAGCTTTTTCAGCGCTATCACGCCGCGTTTTTACCGCTGGAAAACGTCAAGCTCATGGCCGAACCAGATCAGTGCCGTAGCAATTATTGGCTGCAGACATTGTTGCTCGACGACCGATATGGGAATCAGCGTGACCTCATATTGAAAGCCACCAACGAGGCGGGCTTGATGACCCGTCCGGCCTGGATACTGATGCATGAGTTGGCGCCGTTCAAGGCCTGTCCGCATATGGATCTCACGTGTTCCAAGTCACTGTCCAGGCGCCTGATCAACATTCCGAGCAGTGCTGGACTGATTTTGTCGGCATCATGACCAAACCCAAATTGCTGTTGATTGGTGCTGGGGGCCATGCGCACGCATGTATTGATGTCATTGAGGGGCAAGGTCAATACCAGATCGGGGGACTGGTTGGCTTGCCGGAAGAGATGGGTATAAAACATCTCGGGTATTCCGTGATCGCGGTAGACAATGATCTTCCCGAACTCGCCAAGCTATATCAATACGCCTTGATTTCTGTCGGCCAGATTCGCTCGCCAAGTGTGCGGATGCGACTTTACCAACGGTCGATCGATCTCGGCTTTCAATTTCCAGTTGTCGTTGCACCTAGCGCTCACGTTTCCTGTCACGCTACGATTGGTTCGGGCAGTATTGTGATGCACGGAGCCATCGTCAATGCAGGTGCCAGGGTGGGCGATAACTGCATTATCAACACGCGAGCACTTGTCGAGCATGATGCGACGGTCGAGGATCACTGCCATATTTCTACAGGTGCCATACTAAATGGAGATGTGCGCATTGGCGCAGGCAGTTATGTCGGAAGTGGAAGTGTCATCAAGGAAGGCGTCTTGCTCGGGAAGGCCTGCCTGGTGGGGATGGGCGTGTCTGTGCGGCGCAACCAGGCGGATCACGCACGGTTTGTGGGTGACGATAAATCATGAGAAATCGAACTCTTATCATCGCCGAGGCTGGCGTCAACCACAACGGCGATCTCAATTTGGCCAGGCAGTTAATCGATGCGGCGGTTGAGGCCGGTGCGGATCTCGTCAAATTCCAGACTTTCCGCGCCGACCGTCAAGTCACGCGTACCGCCCAAAAAGCAGACTACCAGACGCTGACCACGGACGGCAGAGAGTCCCAGCAACAGATGCTTCGCCGTCTGGAGCTAAGTCCTGATATGCACGATGAGCTCATCGCTCATTGTGCAGCGCGTAACATCAGATTTTTTTCCACCGGCTTTGATATCGAGAGCGTCAATTTGCTGGTGGATCTTGGCCAGGATCTCTTCAAAGTCCCTTCTGGGGAGATCACCAATCTACCGTATCTGCGCCACATTGGAGGACTGGGGAAAACGGTCATCCTTTCCACCGGCATGTCCACCTTGGGTGATATTGAGGCAGCGATCGACGTTTTGGAACTTGCGGGTACGCCGCGGACCCAAATAACAGTGCTGCACTGCACGACTGAGTACCCCACACCAATGGCGGAGGTCAACCTTCGCGCCATGCTTAGTATTGGTTCGGCTTTTGGTGTCGCGGTAGGATATTCCGATCACACATCCGGTATTGAGGTGGCGATCGCTGCAGTGGCAATGGGCGCAACGGTGATAGAAAAGCACTTTACCCTGGACCGCAATCTTCCGGGTCCTGATCACCAGGCCAGTCTTGAACCGGCGGAGCTTAAGGCGATGGTGTCTGCCATTCGCAACGTCGAAGTGGCGTTGGGCGATGGCGTCAAGCGCTTGACCCCCAGTGAAGCCCGGAATAAGCCGGTGGCTCGCAAATCGTTGGTGGCGAGTCAGGCGATCAAGGCAGGAGAGCGTTTTAGTGCTCAAAACTTGACAGCCAAGCGCCCTGGTACTGGCATCTCTCCCATGCGATGGGATGAGGTCATAGGCCGAGTTGCCGGCCATGATTTCTCGGCTGATGAATTGATTGACCTATGAGCCGAAAAATCTGCGTCATTACAGGTACTCGTGCTGACTACGGCCTGGTGCGGTGGGTGATGCAGGGTATCAAGGATGATCCCGAGTTGAAGTTGCAGGTCATTGCCACTGGCATGCACCTGTCCCCTGAGTTTGGCCTCACTTACCGTGAAATTGAGGAAGACGGTTTCCAGATTGACCGCAAGGTCGAGATGCTGACAAGTTCAGACACAGCCGTGGGCATTGCCAAGTCCATGGGGCTGGGCTTGATTGGTTTTGCCGATGCGCTGAACGACTTGAAACCGGATTTGATCGTGGTGCTTGGTGACAGGTTCGAAATATTTTCGGCGGTTTCCGCAGCGCTGGTTGCGCGTATACCAGTCGCCCATTTGCATGGAGGCGAAACCACGGAAGGCGCATTTGATGAGGCGCTCAGACACTCGATCACCAAAATGTCGCACTTGCATTTCGTGGCAGCCGAAGAATACCGGCAGCGTGTTATCCAGCTCGGAGAGCAGCCTGACCATGTTTTCCTTGTCGGTGGGCTCGGCATTGACGGCATTAAACGTGTGAAGCTTCTTGACCGAGCAGAGCTTGAGGGTTCACTGGGCTTCAAGCTCGGGCAAAAAAATCTGCTGATTACTTTTCACCCGGTCACACTTGAAGATTCCACGGCGAGCGATCAAATGACGGAACTCTTGGCTGCACTGGCAAGCTTGGACGACACACAGCTCATATTTACCATGCCAAACGCGGATACCGATGGTCGGGCTCTCATCCAAATGGTTGAGCGTTTCGTTGCACAGCACCCAAACGCTCGGGCTTTCAGTTCTCTGGGTCAATTGCGCTATTTATCCTGCATCTCCCATGTTGATGGAGTGGTTGGGAATTCCTCCAGTGGCTTGGCAGAAGCCCCAAGTTTCAAGAAAGGTACGATCAACATCGGAGATCGCCAACGCGGGCGGTTGCAGGCTTCCAGCGTTATCAATTCCCGGCCCTGCCGGGCAGAGATTGCTGCCGCGATTAAAAAACTTTATTCGGCTGAGTTCCGGTCGATACTGGCTGGGGTGATCAGCCCCTATGGGGCCGGCGGTGCGAGCGAGAAAGTGCTCGACACGATAAAGAATTTTTCGATTGAAGGGTTGGCTAAGAAAGCCTTCTATGATTTATATGAATCTTGATTCTAGGAGCAGCAAGTGAGTTCAGCTGAGGAAATTTGGCGCCGGGCCATTCTTTCCGCAAATTCAACGGTAGAGCAGGCAATACGCAACCTTGATCAGGTTGCTATCAAGATCGCCTTGGTGGTAAACGATAGTGCGGAACTGGAAGGCACGATCTCTGACGGCGATATCCGACGTGGTCTGCTCAAAGGTTTGACTCTTAACAGTCCGATTGCAAGCATTATTCATCGTGACGCGATGGTGGTGCCTCCAGAAATGCCGCGTGCCATGGTGTTGCAACTCATGGTGGCGAATAAAATTCAACAGGTGCCCGTGGTCGATGCGCGGCACCATGTTGTCGGCCTCCATCTGTGGGATGAAATTACCACCCCTGTAGTCCGCTCCAACCTCATGGTCATTATGGCCGGCGGTATGGGAACGCGGCTTCGCCCGCATACCGACTCTTGCCCCAAGCCCATGCTGCCTGTGGCGGGTAAACCGATGCTCGAGCACATCATCGAACGTGCAAAGTTGGAAGGCTTTGGTAGTTTTATATTGGCCATCCATTATTTGGGACACATGATTGAAGCCCATTTTGGTAGCGGCGAACGGCTTGGCGTAAAGATATCCTATTTGAGGGAGCGCTCCCCATTGGGAACGGCAGGAGCTTTGGGCTTACTCAGCCCTCGCCCAGACGCTGCCTTCGTAGTGACCAATGGCGATGTAATTACAGACATTCGTTATGGTGAGATTCTTGATTTTCATATGCGCCACAATGCCGCAGCCACGATGGCAGTTCGAACGCACGAATGGCAACACCCGTTCGGGGTGGTCCAGACCCAGGGCGTGGAAATTATTGGTTTTGAGGAAAAACCTGTTGCTCGCAGTCATATCAACGCCGGCGTGTATGTACTTGAGCCGGAGGCATTAAGTGTCCTGAGCTTGAACGCACACTGCGATATGCCCACCTTGTTTGAACGACTTCAGGCCGAAAATAGGCGGACTGTAGCTTACCCAATGCATGAGCCTTGGCTGGATGTGGGGCGGCCAGCCGACTTGGAGCAGGCTCGCGTCAATCACGCATTGACCTCTTAGACATGGCTCATTTATTTCCGAAAGATGTCGATATGAAAATTGGACCAAGCGCAGGTGTTGATCTGTTGCGCTTCAGCAAGCCTGAACATGAGCTTGAAGTTTTTTATGGTTTGCCCCGGTCGGTAAAGTTTTGCACGATGTGCAATATGTCCAACCAGCAGCCGATGTCGAGCAATGAATACGTGCACAGCAAGGACTCGAAAAAGGCCACCCTAAGTTTTGATGACGAAGGGGTATGTCATGCCTGTCGCTTCAACAAATTGAAGGAGACGGGTGAAATTGATTGGGTAGAACGCGAGCAGGAGTTGCTGGAGTTGTGCAAGCAATATCGCCGTGACGACGGCAGTTACGACTGCATAGTAGGCGGCAGCGGCGGTAAGGACAGCGCCATGCAGTCACATCTGCTGAAGTACAAATACGGCATGCATCCGCTTACGGTGACTTGGTCTCCGCATTTGTATACCGATATCGGCTGGAAGAATTTTCAGAACTGGCTGCACGTCGGCGGATTTGATAACTTCCTTTACACCCCGAATGGCAAGATCCATCGTCTTTTGACGCGGAATGCGACGATTAATTTGCTCCACCCCTTTCAACCTTTTATCTTGGGGCAAAAAACATTCGTTGCGAAGATGGCGGCGCAACTCAACATACCCTTGATCTTTTACGGCGAGATGCCGGGAGAGTATGGCGAGAAGATTTCGCACAAGACATCCAATTACGCGGGAAATGCCGCAGGATTGGAAAGTGAAGGCTACTCACTCGATTATTTTGCCGGGCGCGATGTTCGGGACATCTTCCTGGGGGGAAAGCAGATCGGAGAGTATCTGGATGAGGGCGTTGAGATGGCTGATCTGAAAAGCTACCTTCCAATGGATCCGGAAGTCCTGCAGCGCAAAGGCATCGACTTCAAGTATTTGGGGTACTACAAAAAATGGGTGCCCCAGGAAGCGTATTACTACGCAATCGAAAATACCGGTTTTGAAGCCAATCCTGTGCGTACTGAGGGAACTTATTCCAAGTACAACAGCCTCGATGACAAGGTTGATGGTTTTTTCTACTTCACCCGCTGGATCAAGTTTGGGGTGGGTCGCGCGATGATGGATTCTGCTCAGGAAATCCGTAATCATCATATCGACAAGGATGAGGCTATCGCACTGATGCGGCGATATGAAGGCGAATATCCTGCTCGTTATGAGAAGGAATTTCTTGAGTACATCAGTATGTCGAAGGATGAGTTTCTAGCATTGTGTGACCGTTTTCGCTCTCCGCATTTGTGGAAAGTTGAGGGCGACGAGTGGAAGTTGCGATACACGCCTTGGGGCGGGACGCCGCAGCCTGAATGAGAAATACGCGCATTATTGCCAGGCTCGATATCAAGGGCCCGAATTTGATCAAGGGTATCCACCTTGAAGGTCTGCGAGTGATTGGGTCTCCAGGGGAACACGCACTTAAATATTATTTGCAAGGGATCGACGAGTTGATCTACATGGATTGTGTTGCGAGTCTTTACGGCCGCAATCACCTGGGCGATATCGTGCGATCAGCGGCGCAGGACATTTTCGTACCGATGACCGTCGGTGGAGGTATTCGATCAGTCGAGGATGCCACGCAAATCCTGCGCTCGGGCGCCGACAAGGTCGCAGTCAATACGGCTGCAGTAGCCAATCCCCAACTCATCACTGATATTTCCCGACGTTTTGGCAGCCAGTGCATGGTGCTCTCCATCGAGGCCAAGCAAGTCGGCCCCAATCGCTGGGAGGTCTTTACGGACAACGGTCGGGAGCGATCAGGTCTGGACGTTGTTGAATGGGTCAAGCGCGGCGTGACAATGGGCGCCGGTGAAATTTTGTTGACCTCTGTAGACCGAGAAGGCACGCGAAAAGGTTTTGATATTGCCTTGGTGAAAGCCGTGACCGCAGAGGTTTCTGTGCCGGTTATTGCCAGCGGCGGCATGGGAAAGCCGGAGGATTTGCTGGAAGTGGTCCAGGAAGGTGGTGCAGATGCTGTCGCCATGGCCGACATCCTGCATTACAACCGGGCGGATGTTGGGCAGATCCGTGCGCTTGCCGAGGGCGCAGGATTGGGTGTGAGGCATTATGAGCTCGCCTGAAGTCGTTGTGATTGACTATGGGTTGGGTAACTTGCTCAGTGTGCAGCGCGGTCTTGAACACTGCGGTGCGACCGTTGTTGTCACGGCAGACTCGCAGCAAATTCTTGCTGCCAGCCGAGTCGTGCTGCCAGGGGTAGGCGCATTTGGCAATGCCATGCAAGCGCTTGAGCAATTGGGGCTGGTTGCCACCATTCAAGAGCTGGCGAGCCGCGAAACACCTTTGTTGGGCATATGCTTGGGAATGCAGCTTTTGCTTGAGCAAAGCGACGAGTTTGGCGTGACGGCTGGTCTGGGCCTGATTCCCGGGCGAGTGATTCCTGTGCCGTCGCGTGCGTCATCCGGTCATGTACAGAAGGTCCCTCACATTGGCTGGAGTGCCTTGCATCCTCCACAGGATTCGCACGGATGGGAAACCACTCTGTTGCAGGATATTCGTGCCGGTGAAGCAACATACTTCGTGCACTCTTTCATGGCCGTTCCAACGGATCCCGCCCACCGGATCGCGGAGTGCACTTACGGCGGGCAATCGATTACTGCGGCGATAGGCCGAAATCAAATCACCGGCTGTCAGTTCCATCCGGAAAAAAGTGGGGAAGTGGGATTGAAAATACTGCGCAGGTTTGTTTTGCAATGAGAATTCTTGCTCTGATTGCGGCGCGCGGTGGATCGAAACGATTGCCGGGGAAGAACATTCGTCTTCTTGGGGGCAAGCCCATGATTGTGTGGTCCATAGAAGCTGCCAGGAACATCCCGGAGATCTGCGATATTCTTGTTTCCACCGACGACTCCGCCATTGCAAAAGTGAGTGCTTCTGCAGGCGCCTTAGTTCCCTGGCTTCGACCTGACGTTCTTGCAACGGATACCGCGACTTCCGTTGATGTGGCTTTGCACGCATTGGACTGGTATGAGGGCAATAGCGGCCCCGTTGATGGATTGCTATTACTGCAACCGACGTCACCATTCAGAAGCGAAAGCACCATTCGCAAAGGCATTCAATTATTCACTGACAACTGTGAGCAGTCAGTCTTGGGCGTTTCGCCCGCGCGTGACCACCCTATGTGGGTGCTAAAAGAATGCGGTGAGTATGTCGTGCCCTACCTCAAGGAGCATGGACTAAATCAGAGGTCGCAGGATCTCCCCTTGGCATATGCAGTGAATGGTGGCTTCTATCTGATATCGCCACTAGAACTGCGGAACGGGAGGTCTTTCCTCGGCGAAAAAATGATACCTTTGGTATTCGAATCGCAGGAAGAGGCTTTGGATATTGATACTCATTGGGATTTTTCGATGGCAGAGTTAATTGCGAAGAACGTTCATGATCGGTAGTCGCCTAGCGTGGCGCTTAAAAACTTTTTACCAAGTCTTTATTGAGCCACCCAAGAAGTGGAAGCGGCTAAAGAAATGCGACGTATTGATCTACGACGCAAGCGGTGCGGAATTGTTGTTGCCGTACTTGACTAAATACGTTGTTGGCATCATCCAATTGCGCGGGGAGTCGTTGAATGTTCAATGTTTATTGCTAGCAATGCTAAAGCTAAGATTTTGGACCGCAAAGCCCCTACAGGTGTATGCCGAAACGTTTATAGAGCTCGCATCGCCCAAAGCAGTCATCACATTTATCGATAACAACGCCAATTTCTACACGCTCTCCCAGAGTTTTCCGAACGTGAAAACTCTCTTTATCCAAAATGGGATGCGTGGAGGAGGGAGAGATATTTTTGCAACGTTAACCCAGGCTGACGCATATCACGTGGATTACATGCTGGTGTTTAACAATGAATTTGGGGAAATGTATAACAAATACATTAAAGGGCTTTATATCCCGATTGGATCGTTTAAAAATAATAACACGAAGATAACTTTCCAGCCGACGAAGGATGTGGTGTTCATTTCGCAATACCGTTCAGAGCCTGCCGATAGTTTATCGTTTACGGTAGATGCCTCTGGTGATCCAGTCTCTTGGGAGAAGTTCTACAGCGCCGAAGTTTTTGTCTTAGCTTTTTTGAAAAAATGGTGTACTGAAAATCGTAAATATTTGCGAATTGCGGGTTGCATGTCAGAGTCTCAAGATATCGAGCGGCAGTTTTTCCGTGACAACTTGGGGGATTGCCAGTGGGAGTACGTTCCCAAGTCAGATCTATATGGTTCTTACACCTTGGTGGATAATGCCGAACTTGTTGTCTTTATCGATTCGGCTCTTGGATTCGAATCAATAGGGCGTGGAAAAAAGACAGTAGGACTCAGTTGCCGTGCAAAGCTCATAAATGACCCAACCTTGAGCTTTGGCTGGCCCGTCTCGCTCGCTCATGAAGGGCCGTTTTGGACAAATTCTGCTGACTACAGTCAATTTGAGAGGGTCATGGATTATGTTAATTTGACGAACATTGCAGAATGGAAAAAGACATTAGATTCTTATGCCGATAAGTTGATGAGGTTTGATTCTCAAAATAAAATATTTATGGATTTGCTCAAAGAAGTTTTGAGTTAAATTTGATTACTGCGCTCTTCCGTCTACTAAAGTTGAAAAAACGAATATCATTTTCATCGCTGATGTTCCCTTGTTTATAAAGAGAGTTGATAATGATAATCCCTTATGGACGTCAGGATATAAATCAAGAAGATATTAATGCAGTGGTGGAGGTGTTGCATTCCGATCTCTTGACACAAGGTCCAGTGGTGCCCAGATTCGAAAATGCCATTGCTGGCTACTGTGGCGTAAGGCATGGCATCGCGGTTAATAGCGCAACTAGTGCCTTGCACATTGCGTGCTTGGCTTTGGGTGTCGGTAAGGGTGATATCGTCTGGACCACGCCGACTACTTTTGTTGCGACGGCTAATTGCGCGCTTTATTGCGGTGCGACAGTCGATTTCGTTGATATCGATCCACGGACTTACAATCTGAGCACTGAAGTGCTTGCGGAAAAGTTGGCAACGGCCGAAAAATCAGGATCCCTCCCGAAAGTCGTTATTCCTGTCCATATGTGTGGCCAAGCGTGCGATATGACTGGCATTCACGCGCTCGGGAAAAAATACGGATTCAAAATTATTGAAGACGCTTCGCATGCGATAGGTGGTCGGTATAACGAAGAGCCAGTAGGTAGTTGTCGGTTTAGCGATATAACTGTGTTTAGTTTCCATCCCGTTAAAATTATCACGACGGGAGAGGGAGGCATGGCGCTCACTAACGATGATAAGTTAGCCGAAAAATTGAGATTGCTGCGTAGTCACGGAATTACGAGCGATCCTGGAAGAATGAGTCCCAGGCCTGAAAA